>CANODD010000163.1 GCA_947564705.1 uncultured Dorea sp.
GTTCAGACGTGTGCTCTTCCGATCTTCTGATAACGGCACCAGCTGATCCTCCGTCATCAGCTTCATAATCATATACTCGGACGGACATACCAGATCATAGGTATCCCCAAGCGTCAGCATATTATACAGGTCCTCGTTCGTCCCAAAAGTAGAATACTCCACTTCTACCCTGATTCCGTAATTTTCGTAATACCATTCTTCAAAATCCTGAATCATCGATTGTTCCCCGATGATATCGCCGCTGTCCAGATCTATAACGTCTTCTTCGTCCCATCCTCCCAGATCAATGTATTCTTCCCAGTTGCTGACCCGCAGAGTAACCTTCTGCTCCGCTTCCTTTCCGGCGGCGTCCGAAGCATATGCACTCACAGGCATGCCGCACACGCACATTCCGATCATACCGCCCGTTATCAAAGCTGCCCCTCTGGAAGAAAAAACGCACCTTAACTTCCTCATTATACGCCGCTCCTTTCCTGGCTGCCCTTCCCCGCCCGCAGATTCATCACTACGGTAAGCAGGACGACTAACAGAAAGATCACCGTCGATAACGCCCACAACGCAGTCTTGATCGTCGTCTGCGCGCCCTTGGTCGCGTTCACCACATAAGTGCTGATCGTATCAAACGTCGCCGGTTTCGTATATGTCGCCACAAAATAATCATCCAGAGACAATGTAACCGCAAGTGCAAACCCCGAGACGATTCCGGGGAATATCTGAGGAATCACGATCCGAATCAGCGCGGTAAAAGGCGTCGCGCCCAAATCAAGCGCCGCCTCATAGATACTGGAATCCATCTGTTTTAATTTCGGTATCACAGACAGAAACACAAACGGCGCGCACAGCGTCACATGTCCTACAATCAGCGGAATAAAAGTATCCTTGCTGACGCCGAATACCACAACCAACAGAATACAGATTGAAAACCCGGTCACCACATCCGCATTAACCACCGGCACCTGATTCATCGTCGTCACTGCCGACGCCATCGTCTTCTTAGAATAGAAAGTACCGATGGCGCCCAGAGTTCCAAGAATCGTCGCAAAGAGAGCCGACGCCAACGCAAGGACTACCGTTCCCAGGATCATGTGTACCAACTCAGGCGTCGTAAAAAGCGTTACATAATTATGCAGGGAGAATCCCCGGATCGCTCCGATATTCGTCGCATCCGTAAAGCTGTATGCCATCAGCACCAGAATCGGCAGGTACAGGAACAGAAGGATGAAGACAATAACCAGGCTCTTCCAAACTTTCTTTATCACAACAGCATACCTCCCCGTGTATTCTCTTCCTCAATTCCCCTGGTAAACAGCGTAAACAAGCAGACAATCCCCAGGAGAATCAGCGCGATCATGGAGCCGCCGTGCCAGTTGTATGCCGCAAAATAACTTCCAATCAGGCTTCCCATGATATAAGTACTGTTATACAGCATATCCAATACGACATAATTCGTCATCGCCGGCAAAAATACCATAGATACTCCGCTTATTATCCCCGGCATGGACAAAGGCAGCGTAACCTTCAAAAAAGCCTGTATATTCCCGGCTCCCAGGTCCCTGGCAGCTTCCAGAAGGGCGCCGTCCAATTTAGAGATCGTCGTATAGATCGGCAGAATCATAAAAGGGAGAAAATCATAACTCATACCAAGCACCGTATTCAGGAACGGATGATAAGCCAGACTCCCCTCGATCCAGGTAAGGATTTCTTTCAACGCAGTAATCCGAAGAGAGAAATTAATCCACATCGGCATAACAAACAGCATCAGGATGACCGATTTCGCCCTCAGCTTACTGGTTGCAAGAATGTACGCCACCGGATAAGCCATAAGCAGACATACCACGGTAGTAACCGAAGCAATCCCAAAACTATAGCAAAGTGTTCCCAGCGTATTCGGATCTGTAAAGAATCCCGTCAGGTTCAACACGGTAAACTCCCCTTCTCCATTTGTAAACGCATAATAGAACAATACAAACAGAGGCGCCATCACAAAAAGCGCCAGAAAAAGCGCATATGGAATTCCCAGATTCTTTCTGGAAAAAAGATGTCTGTACATGTATCCTCCCCCTATTTCTTCACTGAGAAGATCATCTTCTCCACCGGCATCAGTAAGCCTACCTGATCCTCCATGTTCCACAGGTATTCGTCGTTAACCACAAAATCCTGTTCCAAATCCGTATGTATAACATAACTGTAGTGGTCTCCCTTGTAGATCAGGTTACTGATATATCCCTGTACCAACCCCTCTTCCTGCTCATCCGTCAGTTCGATATCCTGAGGTTTGATAGATATTTTGATCTTAAGCTTTCCGGTATCTATCTCTGAACCATTCGCGTCCAGAATTGTTCCGTCCTCCAACTGCCTGCTTCCTTTTATAACAGAAGTCAACGCCACATCCAGAACATTGCCGTTATATTCCAGTTCATTGTTCTTATTGATCTCCGCCCGGAAAATATTCGTATGATCCTCTGCGATCATGATATGGATATTATCCGGATCTACACGAACGCCGACCAGATCCCCGGTCTTTGCCGAATACACGGACTGGGCAATGATCTCATTCTTTCCGGATTCCACCGTGATCTCATAATGTATCCCCTTGAAGATTACGGAAGTAACGATTCCCCGGATCTGTCCCCCGGCCGGTTCTGTCAGGATCACATCCTCCGGTCTTACCACCGCAGTAATATGCGTCCCCTCTTCTATGTCGTCCACACAGACAAATTCTCCGCCGCAAAAGCGCGCTTTAAGCTTCCCTGTCATGATCCCGTTGAATATATTGCTATCCCCGATGAAATCCGCCACGAACGCATTGATGGGCTCATTGTAGATATCTTCCGGAGTCCCGATCTGCTGCATCTTCCCCTCTGCCATGACCACGATCTTATCCGACATCGTAAGCGCTTCCTCCTGATCGTGGGTGACATAGATAAAAGTAATGCCAAGTTCCCGGTGCATCTCTTTAAGCTCCAGCTGCATCTCCTTACGCATCTTCAGATCCAGCGCTCCCAGCGGTTCATCCAGGAGAAGAATCTGAGGCTCGTTGACTACCGCCCGCGCGATTGCAACCCTCTGCTGCTGTCCTCCGGACAAAGTATCAATACTCCTCTTCTCGAATCCTTCCAAGTCTACCAGCTCTAAGACCTTCCTCACCTTCTTAGCGATCACATTCTCAGGCGTCTTCTTCTGGCGCAGCCCAAACGCAATATTCTCATAGATATTCATATGCGGAAACAGCGCGTACCTCTGGAATACCGTATTGATGGGCCGCTCATTCGGCGGCAGCTCCGTAATCGGTTTCCCGTTCAGAAGGATCTCCCCCTCCGTCGGCAGGTCAAATCCCGCGATCATACGAAGCGTCGTCGTCTTCCCGCAGCCGGACGGACCAAGAAACGTAATAAATTCCCCTTTCTTCACCTCCAGATTAAAATCCGACACCGCCGTAAAACCATCCTTATATGTCTTTGTAATATGCTTCAATTCAATAATATTCTGCTCCATAACCTCTCCCCACTGTCCAAAGTCAAATAAAATGCCACATTAAAATGTCGGCGGCGTGCTGACCCATACGAATCTGGCAGGTCTGCTGCCGGGATTCTCGATCCGATGTCTCCGGTTCGCCGGATAATAGAAACTCTCACCGGACTTCACCTGATAAACTTTATCCCCAAGATAAAGCTTAAGCCTCCCTGTTATCAGATAACCAAATTCCTCACCGTCGTGCGGTTTATCCTCCTCCAGACTCTGATGCGGCTTAAGCGCTACCAGAAGCGGTTCCATCTGATATTTCTGCGCCGTCGGGACGATCCACTGAATACTGTTTCCCGCCTCGTCCACTTTCTCGAAGAATCCCTCTTCCGAAAAGACGATATGCTCTTCCTCCGTCTCTTTGAAAAACTCCGAGGCAGTCGTCCCCAAACACTCGATCAGATCCAGAAGGGTAACGATCGACGGCGACACCTGCCCCCGCTCTAACTGTGAGATAAATCCCTTGGTAAGTTCTGTTCTGTCCGCCAGCTCCTGCTGCGTCAGGCCGTTTCTGTTGCGCAGATCCTTAATCTTCCTGCCTATGTGTTCATTCACATATTCCAATTCCATACGGGCGTCCGCTTCCTTTCCTGCTTTCTTTTGTGCTTTCTTCTGTACTCCCTTTATTACACACAATATTTCTAAACCTAAAATAATCTTTTACTAAACTTATACGCTGAATTCATTATACTATTATTAAACTTTTTGTCAATTGTTAATGTTATTTTTATATATCTTTTTTAGTTTCATCAGAATCCTTCCCTTTTCGAAAAAAACGCCATACATTACTGCCCTCGTAGCGCCCGTATGTTTCGATAGCGCTCATTTTAGGAACAGGAAGCTGAAACAATATTTCTTTCTCGTTACTCAGGCATAATATTTCCTTTTCATTCAGACTGAAATTACAGATATAATCCCCCATGGCCTGATAATTCTTACTTCCATAGACCACGATCGATTCCCCCGGCTCCAGCACAATGTCCGGCAGCTGATATTTCATCAGATTATCGCCGTCGTCCGAAATATAATATCTTCGCAGATCAGCCGGTTCGCTTCCAGCATTACTGATCCGAATCCAATCCGAAGGACCTTCTGCCGACAACTCACTGATAACGACCTGCGCAGCCCTGTTCCTGGAAGCAACCGCCCGGATATCCGCCTTCCCCTCGCGGACCATCTCATCCGTTACCGCCAATACGGCAGTATCTACCCGCTTTCCGTTTACGAGCCAATATCGGAACATGTATCCCGGATATGCTTCCTGGCGCAATACCATACCGCAGGATTTATAATATTCATTCTCATAATGCGTCTCTTCAAATATATTTGTCTGATTCCACATGACGGCGACGCCCTCTGATGTCTGAAGGCTGAACACATATTTTTCATGCAGCCCGAAATACCTGCCAAAATTATCCTCCATTTCATATGGCCGGCTTTTGGCTGCCTTCATAATCTCCTTTACATATAATTCCGCGTTTTCAACGAATTCGTCGTCATAAAATAACTCTCTTAATTTTGCTATTTTCTCGTCCTCTTCCCGAATGACTTTCATAATACTTTCTTCTGAAAAAGAAGTATTCAGCATATCCTGGATATATACAACCAGTTTATCCCGGTAATACACAGACTTCATAACGTTAGAAAACGAAGATTTTGACACATAATTTATCCTCTCCATCAGGGATACGAAGATATCTCCTGTAGAGCCCTGAAAGAATTCCGGGAACAGCTCCGTACTAAATACCAAATCCGTATCATAGATCAGGAACCTGTATCTGCCGTCGCTGTATTTGTTCCCGGCGTCATATTTACCCTTATAACGCCACATTTCAAAATTATTTTCCGGCCAGTCCGTATTATTGCACAGTATATGAATGGCGCAATAGAACAGATAATTATCCATATCTACATATCGTTCTAGGATTCGGCGGTTATCCGCATCGTTCAGATCCATGTCGAAATACTCCGAAACTCCCGCTTCAGAAAACACATCGCTCTCAAGCCCCTTGATCTTCTCTATATCCTCCGGGGCATCCAGACCAAACCGATTTGCAAGATATGAATCCGAATAATTTTGCTGCATATCGAAGAGCCCATAATATTCGCCGTTCAGATATACCACGCAGCGCTTTGTCGCCGTACAATGATCCGATCCGCTTAATTGTGCAAGCCTGCTTACAACCGCAGATCTGATATTCCCATATTCCATATCCTGGCTTCCCGACCTTAAACGGATACTCTTATATTCATTTACAAACGAGTATGGCGCCGTCTTTAACTCCCGGTTTGTCAGGTCATACCGGAGCTTATCGTGTTCCTCGTCGTAGATATCATCCGCGCACAATTTTAATGATTTTACATCAAACCTTGGAGAAGTTCCTCCCGATATCCCAAGTCCGATGTTTTGATCTACCGCCAAATCACCTTCCGGGCTGAATATGGCGACATGTGCGCTACGAATCCATTCCTCGCCCCTGTTATTGTAATTTCCGCGGATATATCCTCCTTTATCGCCGTTTTCCTCCGCAAAATCGTCATACGTTTTCCCGGGCACCATGATACCTGTCTCATAATCATACAGATTCTCTCTGTCGCTGGTAACGCTGACGACGTCTACGTCTAATTCATTCTCCGGATCGCCGCACAATACATAGGTCTTCTCATATATCTCACTGTATTCCCCGTCATAAAAGACAACCGCTTTCAGTGGATATACGTTAACAGCGTCCTTCTTCCTCAAATATATAGGAGCCGTATATGCTTTCTTATCTTCCGTCGGATCATCTCCGTCTAAAGTATAATAAATACGGGCAGAACCAGGAACCTCCACATTCTTATTCAATGAGACAGATATGGATTCTCCATAAAAGCCGCTGTCCTCACTGAATGTAAGCATGTCGCCGTTCACATGCGCCCGCACCGCCTCCATTGATTTATAATCTTCTACATAATAATATCTGAC
>CANODD010000164.1 GCA_947564705.1 uncultured Dorea sp.
TTCCGATCTCCAGCGCATTCAGGAAATCTTCATCCGTCGTATTCGCCTCTTCGTCGCCCTGTGCCAGCAATTCCTCCTGCGCCTTAAATCTTTCTCTCTGATCGATGGGGTCGTTCAGCTCAGAATAAGCATTCGCCATCTCCCATCCGTTCATGAAGAACTCAAAACGCTCTACATATTCCGGATTCTCCGGTTTCTTCTTCGTAAGAGGAGATATCTCAATAGGATGATCCATGACAAATGTGGGCTGGATCAAGTGTTCCTCTGCAAAGGCTTCAAAGAACAGGCTTAAGATATCGCCTTTCTTATGTCTCTCTTCGAACTCTACATGATGCTCCCTGGCAAGCGCCCTCGCCTGCTCCAGCGTCTCCACCTCATTCCAGTCGATACCCGCGTATTTCTTCACAGCGTCTATCATCGTGATCCGTTCAAACGGCTTTCCAAGATCCATCTCCACGCCGTTATAGGTGATCGTAGTTGTTCCCAGTACTTCCTGCGCCACATGGCGGTACAGGTTCTCCGTCAGCTCCATCATTCCGTTATAGTCTGTATAAGCCTGATACAGCTCCATCAATGTAAATTCCGGGTTATGCCGGGTATCCAGTCCCTCGTTGCGGAACACACGCCCGATCTCATAGACTCTCTCCAGTCCTCCTACGATCAGACGCTTCAGATACAATTCCAGGGAGATACGCAGCTTGAAATCCTCGCTCAGCGCGTTAAAATGTGTCTCGAAGGGTCTTGCCGCCGCTCCTCCTGCATTGCTTACCAGCATAGGAGTCTCCACCTCCAGGAACCCCTGGCCGTCCAGATACCTGCGGACAGAGCTCAATATCTTCGAGCGCTTGATAAACGTATCCCTTGCCTCAGGATTCATAATCAGATCAACATATCTCTGACGGTAACGCATGTCTGTATTGGTCAGGCCGTGGAATTTCTCCGGAAGTATCTGAAGACTCTTGGACAGAAGCGTCACCTTGGACGCGTGGACGGAGATTTCTCCTGTCTTCGTCTTGAACACCTCGCCCTCAAGACCCACAATGTCGCCGATATCTAATTTCTTAAAATCCTTATAAGCCTCCTCGCCTACGCTGTCCCTTGCCACATAAGACTGGATGTTGCCGCTCTGGTCAAGAATATTGCAGAAGGAAGCCTTGCCCATGATACGCTTCTGCATGACACGCCCCGCAAGTCTCACCTGCTTTCCTTCCATATCCTCATAATTATCCTTGATGTCGGCAGCATGACATGTCACATCATACTTCGTGATCTCGAACGGATTCCTGCCGTCATTCTGCAGCTCTGCCAGCTTATCACGCCGAACCTTCCTTAACTGGTTAATATCCTGCTCCTGTACTTTCTTCTGCTGTTCAGCCACGTCCTCTTCTCCCTTCTCCTAAAAGCTTTTCTACATTGACCGGCTGATATGCAATACCTCATATTCCATAATGCCCGCCTGTGTCTCTACCTCCACCTGGTCGCCTACCTTACAGCCGATAAGAGCCTGTCCCACCGGAGACTCGTTGGATATCTTCCCTTCCAGACTGTTCGCCTCTGTAGAACCTACCAGTTTGAATTCCATCTCTTCATCAAATGTCTTGTCGTATACCTTTACGGTACATCCTACGTTAATCTTATCAAAATCTACTTCATCCTCTACGACTACTTCCGCGTTCTTAAGGATACCTTCCAGTTCTTCGATACGTGCTTCGATATCTCGCTGCTCGTCTTTTGCCGCATCATACTCGGCATTCTCAGACAGATCGCCCTGCTCCCTTGCTTCCTTAATCTTGCCTGCAACCTCCTTACGTTTCACAACCTTCAGGTGTTCCAGTTCATCCTCCAGCGCTTTTAAGCCTGCATAAGTAAGTAATTTCTTCTTTGCTTCCATGTGCCTTACTTCCTTTCCTACTTTCTATCTCAGTACACGAAGGTACTGTTAATATCTATATCAATCCCCCCGCTGTTTTTACGGGAAGACAGGGACTTTCACAATTCCATTATTATACCCAAATGCTAATGCTATGTCAATAATTTAGGCGCCGAATTTCTCGTTGTTTTCTCGTTGAAATTTCCGCAAAACAACCTTTGTTTCAAACCCGTTACAGTATATGCAGCATTATATTTTTTCATACTTTCCTTATAGCCGTTCATTAAGAAGTTTTTCCAGTTCATCATAAGTCTCCACCCGGTTGATGGCTTCCCGCAGCCTTGCAGAGCCTTCCATTCCTTTCGTATACCATGCGACATGCTTGCGCATCTCCCGGATACCGAGATAATCCCCCTTGAATTCTATCTGCAGCCGCGCGTGCCGCAGCATGGCGTCTTTCCTCTCTGCTTTTGACGGCTTTGACGGGCTTATGCCCGTACGGCTATATTCCGTAAGTTCCCGGAATATCCACGGATTTCCCTGTGCGGCCCGGCCGATCATCACACCGTCGCATCCCGTCTGCCTCATCATAGCCGACGCTGTCTCCCCGGAATCTACGTCTCCGTTTCCGATCACCGGGATCGACACCGCCTCCTTTACCCGGCGGATGATCTCCCAATCCGCCTTTCCGGAATAGTACTGCTCCCTTGTCCTCCCGTGGACGGCGACTGCCGCTCCTCCGGCTTCCTCTACAATCCTGGCAATCTCCACCGCATTGACATGCGCGTCGTCAAATCCTTTCCGAATCTTCACTGTAACCGGTTTCCGAACGGCGCGCACCGTACGGTACACGATCTCGTATACCAGCTTCGGATTCATCATAAGGGCCGACCCTTCGCCGTTCTTCACCACCTTCGGCACCGGGCAGCCCATATTAATATCCAGAATCTGAAAAGGCAGTTCTTCAATACGCTTTGCCATCTCGCTGACGATATCCGGGTCCGAACCAAAAAGCTGTAAAGATACCGGATATTCCTTCGGATGGATCGCAAGCAGTATCTTCGTATTCTTATTTTTATATTGAAGCGCTTTCGCACTGATCATCTCCATACATAAAAGACCCGCCCCCTGCTCCATACAGAGCAGACGAAAGGGCAGATCTGTCACCCCCGCCATAGGGGCTAGAATATACGGATTCTTAAGCTCTGCCTCACCGATTCTCAAGTATCCTCTCCTCAACTTTCCTGTCTTATCTCCAAATCTAATCCGCGGATTTATTCTCACTCATTATTTCTTATTTGCCAGCCATCTGCTTTCCCTTCCGCTCAATCATCTTATTTTCAAACCTGATCCAAAGATTTCTGCTTCTTATTCTTCTCATAGATGAATCGCAGACCTTTTAATGTAAGCTGCGGATCGTAAACGTCGATCACCTCCGTCTCCGCCGCAATCATCTTGCCAAGCCCTCCGCTTGCGATCACTTTGGCGTCCGTATACCCGGACTCTTCCTTGATCTTCTTCACCAGATATTCCGTCTGGCCGATCTGCCCGAAGAATAATCCCGCCTGCATGCAGGATATCGTCTCCTTCCCGATGACGCCCTCCGGTTTCTTGATCTCAATCGCAGGCAGCATCGCCGCCTGCTCTGTCATCGCGTGGGAAGAGATGCGGATTCCCGGAGAGATCACCGCGCCCTCAAAAGTCCCGTCCGGGCCTACCACATCATATGTAGTCGCCGTCCCGAAATCAATCACGATGACCGGGCCTCCATACAGGGTATATGCCGCGACCGCGTCTACGATACGGTCCGCTCCCACCTGCTTCGGATTCTCGGTCACGATGCGGATTCCTGTCTTGATACCCGCCGATACGACCATAGGCCTGATTCCAAAATATTTGATGATAGCGCTTCCCAGCGAATGCATGATATCCGGCACCACAGACGACACGATCACCGCGTGAATCTCATTGCTCATAATCCCCTGACATTCTACCAGTTCCTTCAAGGTAATGCCATATTCGTCGGATGTCCGCGGCAGCTTTGTCGTCATCCGGAATGTACAGAGCAGCTCCTTATCCCTGAATACTCCTACCGTAATATTCGTATTTCCCACATCAATTACAAGTAACATATTTCCCTCCTATATGTCTGTCTGCACAGCATCGGCCTGCCTGCGCAAATGATGATTCATTCTCCTAAAAAGAACACCTTATAATACATCTGCAGCGCCTCTAATAAGTCCTGCTTCTCTCTCTGGAGCTGCCTGATCTTAAGACGGCTCCCGATCTCGTCGAACATCGGGTCGAATTCCTCCGCCGTTACCTCAAAGCATAATTCTCCGTTCTCTTCATAAACAAGGGTCAGGATACCGCCCACATCATTTACATAGAGCACGCACAAGATCTTAAGCTCCTCCTTGACCGCATCGGGAAGCTGCTCGAAATCCGGATTCAGATAATATTTTTCTTCATAGGAATTGGCGCCGCAAAGCACTACTTTTCCATCATACATAACCGTATACCCCTCTCACCGATACTTCCCCCGCATAGACGGTTTTCTCCTGTCCGTCCTCCGTCCTTACAATCAGTTCGCCCGCGTCGTTGATCCCCAGTGCGCGGGCCGTATACTCATTCCCCGGCTCCAATACCTTCACTTCCTGATCCTTGTTCACAAGAAGTCTGTTATAAGCCTCTCTTAATTCCGACAGATCTTCCGTCTTAACAAATATTTCATAGCATGCTTCAAATTCCTTTAATACTGCCGCAATCAGCTCCGAACGCCGGATATTCATACCCGTCTTCTGCTTAAGAGAGACTGCCTTGCCCTGTATTTCCTCCGGGAACGTCTCCTGATTTACATTGATGCCCACGCCGATGACTACATAATTAATCTGGGTCATCTCGGCGCTCATCTCGGTCAGGATACCGCAGACCTTCTTTTTGTCCAGCACTATGTCGTTCGGCCATTTAATCCCGCAGGATACTCCGGTGACCTTACGAATCCCTTCCGCCGCGGCTATCGCCATCAGAAGCGTTAACTGAGGCGCGCGGACGGGCCTCACATCGGGACGCAGCAAGAGCGTCATATAGATACTCGAACCGGCAGGTGATTCCCAGCCTCTGCCTCTTCTTCCCTTCCCTGCCACCTGGTGTTCGGCGACAAACAGGGTTCCATGATCCTCCTGCTCTTTTCCCTTCTCTCCGGCTTCCTTCGCACGGGTATTCGTAGAGTCTGTCTCTTCATAATAGACAACCTTCGCGCCTGCCCATCTGCCCCTCGTAAGACTCTCGATCTCCGCCCTGGACATCACGTCCGGACTGTCTATAAGCCGGTATCCCTTATTTCTTACCGCTTTAATCCGGTATCCCTCCTCCTTGAGCTGCTCTATGATCTTCCATACCGCCGTCCGCGATACCTGAAAATGTTC
Organism: uncultured Dorea sp.; assembly: GCA_947564705.1. Taxonomy (GTDB): domain Bacteria; phylum Bacillota; class Clostridia; order Lachnospirales; family Lachnospiraceae; genus Sporofaciens. The sequence continues at coordinate 5,299 of CANODD010000164.1, forward strand.
ACAGAGCTGCTGTCCGGACAAGTACCCGTCGCTTTCCTTTAAAAAACGTAATATCTCTGCTTTCATATTTTTGTACTTTTCTCTCTCCTGCCATAACCAACATCACAGTCTTTTTCTGATTCCGGCGCAGCAAGCTGCCCGGACAGACTTCCTATCTTTCCCCCAAAGTTGCCGCCATCACTGCCTTAATCGTATGCATCCTGTTCTCTGCCTCGTCAAATACCTTCGACTGCTCCGACTCGAACACCTCGTCCGTCACCTCCATATCATCAATGCCGAACCTCTCATGGATCTCCCTGCCGATCTTCGTCTTCAAGTCATGGAATGCCGGCAGGCAATGCAGGAAAATAGCCTCTTCCTTCGCATTCGCCATAATATCCGCCGTCACCTTATACGGTGTAAGCGCACGAATCCTCTCTTCCCACACTTCGTCCGGCTCACCCATGGACACCCACACATCCGTATAGATCACATCCGCGTCTTTCGTCCCCTCTGCCGCGTCCGAAGTCAATGTAATCGTCGCGCCGCTCTCCTTCGCATATCCCTCGCAAATGTTCACCAATTCCGCATTCGGGAAGTACTCTTCTGTCGTACACGCGACAAAATGCATTCCCATCTTCGCGCAGGCTATCATCAGGGAATTTCCCATGTTATATCTCGCATCTCCCATGTATACCAGTTTAATTCCCTTAAGATATCCAAAATGCTCACGAATCGTCAGCAGGTCGGCCAGCATCTGCGTCGGATGATACTCATTGGTCAGTCCGTTCCAGACCGGCACGCCCGCGTATCTTGCCAGTTCCTCCACGATCTCCTGCCCGTATCCCCGATATTCGATCCCGTCATACATCCGTCCCAGCACCCTCGCCGTATCCTCGATACTCTCTTTCTTGCCGATCTGAGAACCGCTCGGGTCAAGATAGGTCGTTCCCATACCCATATCATGCGCCGCGACCTCGAAAGAACATCTGGTCCTGGTGCTTGTCTTCTCAAAGATCAAGGCTACATTCATTCCTCTGTATTTGTCAACCGGCACACCGTTTTTCTTCTTCTCTTTTAAATCCGCCGCCAGATCCAACAGATACGTGATCTCTTCCGGAGTATAGTCCTTCAGTGTCAAAAAATTCCTTCCTTTTAAGTTCATCGTCAGTCCCCCTCTTAATCCTGTCAGTATGTGCA
>CANODD010000165.1 GCA_947564705.1 uncultured Dorea sp.
ATGCTGTGGCGGCGAAGATCTGCGATATGGAAGGCGGAGCGGCGGCCATGCTGACATCCTCCGGACAGGCGGCGAATTTCTACGCGGTCATGAATATCGCAGGGGAAGGAGACCATATCGTATGTGCGTCGGCCCTTTATGGAGGTACATATAACCTTTATGCCCACACCATCCGGAAGATGGGAGTGGAAGCTACTTTCGTGGACCCGGATTGTTCGAAGGAGGAATTAGACGCGGCGTTTCGGGAGAATACGAAAGCAGTGTTCGGAGAGAGTATCGCCAATCCGGCTCTGGTGGTTCTGGATTTTGAGAAGTTTGCGGAAGCGGCCCATGCGCATGGGGTGCCGTTCATCGTGGATAATACGTTTGCGACACCGGTCAACTGCCGGCCCTTCGAGTGGGGTGCGGATATTGTGACCCATTCTACGACGAAATATATGGACGGGCATGCGTCCTGCGTGGGCGGCGCCATCGTAGACAGCGGTAATTTTGACTGGGAGGCATATGCCGATAAATTCCCGGGACTTACGACGCCGGATGAGACATATCATGGAATCGTCTATACACAGAAGTTCGGGAAAGGCGCCTATATCACGAAAGCAACGGCGCAGTTGATGCGGGATCTGGGCTCGATCCAGTCTCCGCAGAACGCTTTCCTTCTGAATCTTGGCCTGGAGACATTGTCCCTTCGCATGGAAAGGCATTGTGAGAATGCGCTGAAAGCGGCGCAGTACCTGAAAGACCATGAGAAAGTAGCATGGGTAAACTGCCCGTCGCTACCGGGCGACAGATACTATGAACTTGCTAAGAAATACATGCCGAAGGGAACCTGCGGCGTGCTGACCTTCGGATTAAAAGGCGGGAGAGAAGCGGCGGTCCGCATGATGGACAGCCTGAAGATGATTGCGATTGTGACGCATGTAGCGGATGCCAGAAGCTGTGTTCTTCATCCCGCAAGCCATACGCATCGTCAGATGAATGACCAGGAATTAAGGGAAGCGGGCGTACAGCCGGATCTGATCCGGTTCAGCGTAGGAATCGAACATATCGACGATATCATCGCGGATCTGAGCCAGGCTCTTAAAGCAGTATAGCCCGGAACTGCCTGCAGGCAGGCGGTTGCCGGAGATAAGGTATAAAATAGACGGAACACCTCCATACTAGTAAGGGATACTTTTGTAAAGGAACAGAAAATGTATGGAGGTGTTTTTATGTCAGAGGAAGCACGCAAAGAGCAGAAGACAGAAGAGATTAAAGAAATGGGAAGCGTTGACCTGGAAGGGAACGCAAACCGCCATAAGGTAAAGTTACTGACGATTATCGGTGAGATCGAAGGTCACGAGGCATTGTCCGGAAATGCGAAGTCTACGAAATATGAGCACCTGCTTCCATTGTTGGCGGAAGTGGAAGACAGCGATGAGATCGAGGGCTTATTGATCCTATTGAATACATTGGGGGGAGATGTGGAGGCAGGATTGTCGATCGCGGAGATGATCGCGTCGCTCAGCAAACCGACGGTATCCCTGGTGCTTGGCGGCAGCCATTCCATCGGCGGACCGTTGGCGGTATCGGCGAAATATTCTTTTATAGTCCCAAGCGGTACCATGATCATCCATCCGGTGCGTTCCAACGGAATGTTTATCGGTATTACACAGAGCCTGCGCAATATGATCAAGACCCAGGACCGGATTACGCGTTTCCTTGCAGAACATTCGCATATGACGCAGAAAAGGATCGAAGAGCTGATGCTGAACCAGACGGAGCTTGTGAAGGACGTCGGAACGCTGTTAGAAGGAAGAGACGCCGTCAGGGAGGGGCTGATCGACGAGGTAGGGGGAATGAGCGACGCATTGAATAAATTGCACGAAATGATAGATCGCTCCCGGCAGAAAAAGAGTGAAAATAGGTAATGACAGCCCTTTTTAAAAATGCTATACTATAGGTATTGCCAGAATAAGGGGGAGATATAATGGCCGCTAAGGCAAAAAAACGGGGGAGAAGAACACAGGCAAAAAGACAGACGAAGCGACAGGGAAAGAAGAATAATATAGAGGAAAGTTTTGTAAGGACAGAGATTATTATATGGATGACGCTTGCAGTCAGTATCTTATTGATGATCAGCAATTTTGGATTCGGCGGATTCGCAGGGGAGGCGGTCGCAGAGCTGATGGCAGGAATGTTTGGCTGGGCGGCATACGTCATTCCGTTTTTATTATTTGGAATCGTTACTTTTATCATATCAAATCAGGGGAATCCCAACGCATATGTGAAGGCGGCGGCGAGCGTATGCCTGACCGTTTTAGGCTGTACGTTTCTGCAGTTAGTCGATGAATCCGGGGGAAAGATAGGAGTTCTCCTGGTGGATAAGCTGGTGCCGGCGATCGGGGTTGCGGGGACATATGTGGTGGATATCATACTGATGATCATATGTCTGGTAGTGATCACAGGAAAATCGGCTCTTAGGAGTGTGAAGAGCCAGAGCGGCAGAGTTTATGGCAGGGCGAAGAGAGATGTGGAGCGAAGACGAGAGATGGCGGAGGAGAGGCGGAAGCAGAAGGAAGCCTCTGTGAAGGACATTTTCCCGAAGGAGGCGTCCGGAACGAAGAAGAGAAGCGCCCGCCATGTAGAGGGAGTCTCGTTTGATACGGCTATAGCAAAGAAATCGCCGAATGTGAGGGAATTGACGGTAGAAGCGCCGGATGTTCGCGACGGGCTTGTGATTAACCGTGGGGAAGATGCTTTTGCGCAGGATACCCTATCGGAGGGCGGTATCGTTCCGCGAGCGGAAGAAGCGGCGGATATGCCGGTCGGACAGGCTTTTTCGGGAACGCCGGTGGAAGTTGTCCTTGATGTGTCGGAAGATGTTCCGGCTGAGACGCCGAAGGAAGATTTACACAAGGAGCCGGAATTAAAACCGAGGAGCCGCAAGGCTAAGGGAGAAGACGTGGAAGAGCATGCGGCGGAGGTGGCGTCCGCGGTGGCGGCAGAGAGTCAGAAACCAAAGAAAACATACCGCATACCGCCCCTCTCTCTGCTTAAGAAGGGAAGCAGGCAGAAGGGCGAGTCGGACGCGCAGCTTCGTGAGACAGCTATGAAGCTGCAGCAGATCCTGCAGAATTTCGGCGTTAAGGTAACGGTCACGAACGTAAGCTGCGGACCGTCGGTTACGAGGTATGAGCTGCAGCCGGAGATGGGAGTCAAAGTAAGTAAGATCGTAGGGCTCTCAGACGATATCAAATTGAATCTGGCGGCAGCGGATATTCGTATTGAAGCCCCGATTCCGGGGAAAGCGGCCGTCGGTATTGAGGTGCCGAATAAAGAGAATTCTGCGGTTATGTTAAGAGATCTCCTGGAATCCGGTGAGTTCCGCCAAAGCGCGTCTAAGATATCCTTTGCGGTGGGCAAGGATATCGGCGGCAAAGCGGTCGTGACAGATATCGGGAAGATGCCCCACGTATTGATTGCGGGGGCGACGGGTTCCGGAAAATCAGTCTGTATCAATACTCTGATCATGAGTATTCTGTATAAGGCGACGCCGGAGGAAGTAAAGCTGATCATGATCGACCCCAAGGTGGTGGAGCTGAGTGTATATAACGGAATACCGCATCTGATGATTCCGGTGGTTACGGACCCGAAGAAAGCGGCGGGCGCTTTGAATTGGGCGGTGGCCGAGATGGACCGTCGTTACCGTTCATTTGCGGAGTACGGCGTCAGAGATATGAAGGGATATAATGAAAAGGTTTCGTCTATGCCTCCGGCAGAGGACGGACAGAGACAGGAGCCTCTGCCTCAGATCGTAGTGATCGTAGATGAGCTGGCGGACCTGATGATGGTTGCGCCCGGAGAAGTGGAGGGCTCGATCTGCCGTCTGGCACAGTTGGCAAGGGCGGCGGGAATACATCTTGTCATTGCGACGCAGCGGCCCTCCGTGAATGTCATTACGGGACTGATCAAGGCAAATATGCCTTCCAGAATAGCGTTTTCCGTATCTTCCGGTGTGGATTCCCGGACGATCATAGATATGAACGGCGCGGAGAAGCTGCTGGGGAAGGGCGATATGCTTTTCTACCCTTCTGGTTATCAGAAGCCTGCGAGGGTGCAGGGTTCGTTTGTGACGGATAAGGAAGTACAGGATGTGGTGGAATTCCTTAAGGATCACAATGAAGAAGTTACATATGATGAAGAAGTAGTGAATCATGTAAATACCAATCCTGCCGTCAGTATGGCAGCAGCAGGGGCGGCTCCGGAAGGAGAGGGCCATGACGCTTATTTTATGGAGGCAGGCAAGCTGATTATCGATAAAGACAAAGCGTCCATCGGAATGCTGCAGCGTGCATTTAAGATCGGCTTCAACCGTGCGGCAAGGATCATGGACCAGTTAGCCGAAGAAGGAGTCGTGGGACCGGAGGAGGGAACAAAACCCAGAAAAGTATTGATGTCCCAGGAGGAATTCGAGCAGTATGCGGCAGAGAACAGCTAACAGCTAATAGGCTATGCCCGGATATGAACGGTACAGCAGGTATGTTGGGGAACTATGAGGTAGTCACATAAAGAAAGGAAGAGATTATGAAAACAGATATCCAGATTGCACAGGAAGCGCAGATGGCGCATATCAGAGACGTGGCGGCGACGGTAGGGATCGGAGAAGATGAGTTAGAGTTTTATGGGAAGTATAAGGCTAAATTATCCGATGATGTGTGGGAGCGGATCAAGGACAGACCGGATGGTAAGCTTGTACTTGTAACGGCGATTAACCCGACGCCTGCCGGAGAAGGAAAGACGACGACGACGGTAGGTCTGGGACAGGCGCTTGCGAAGCTTGATAAGAGGGCGATCATTGCGCTTCGGGAACCTTCTCTTGGCCCGTGCTTCGGGATTAAGGGCGGAGCGGCGGGAGGCGGTTACGCCCAGGTTGTGCCGATGGAAGATCTGAACCTTCATTTCACAGGAGATTTTCATGCGATTACTTCGGCGAACAATCTGCTTGCAGCTATGCTTGATAATCATATTCAGCAGGGAAATGCGCTGCAGATTGACCCGAGACAGGTGGTGTGGAAACGCTGCCTGGATATGAACGACAGGAATCTGCGTAATATTGTCGTCGGACTTGGCAATAAGATGGACGGTATGGTAAGAGAGGATCATTTTGTGATTACCGTTGCGTCCGAGATCATGGCTATTCTTTGCCTGGCAGAGGATATCAGAGATCTTAAGAGACGCCTTGGGAAGATCATCGTTGCGTATAATTTCAGCGGCGATCCGGTAACGGCGGAAGACCTTCACGCTACAGGGGCTATGACGGCGCTGCTTAAGGATGCGGTTAAGCCGAATCTGATACAGACATTGGAGCATACGCCGGCGCTTGTCCACGGCGGTCCTTTTGCGAATATCGCCCATGGCTGCAATAGCGTCAGGGCGACCCGGATGGCGCTGAAGCTTTGTGATATCACGGTAACGGAAGCCGGATTCGGCGCGGACTTAGGCGCGGAGAAGTTCCTGGATATCAAATGCCGGAAAGCAGGATTTAAACCGGACGCCGTGGTTTTGGTCGCAACGGTCCGCGCTTTGAAATACAACGGCGGAGTCGCAAAAGAGGAGCTTGGGAATGAGAATCTGGAGGCTTTGGCCAAAGGAATCGTGAATCTGGAAAAGCATATTGAGAATATCCAGAAATATGGAGTTCCGGTTGTAGTAACTTTGAATTCTTTCGTATCGGATACGGAGGCGGAGAATGAGTATATCCGCAGATTCTGTGAAGAGAAGGGGTGTGAATTTGCGCTTTCTGAAGTATGGGAAAAAGGAGGCGAGGGCGGAATCGCTCTGGCAGAGAAAGTTCTGGATACTTTAGAACATAAGGAAAGTCATTTCCATACATTATATGAAGACGGATTATCTCTGGAAGAGAAGATAGAGACGATTGCGAGAGAGATCTACGGAGCAAGAGGCGTTGTCTATGAACCTGCGGCTAAGAAGCAGCTGGCTAAAATCACGTCTATGGGATTTGGGGAATTACCGATCTGTATGGCGAAGAATCAATACTCTTTGTCAGACGACGCGAAGAAGCTGGGAAGACCGGTGGATTTCGATATTCATATCCGGGAGGTCTATGTCAGCGCGGGCGCAGGGTTTGTGGTCGCCCTTACAGGAGCGATCATGACGATGCCGGGATTGCCGAAGGTTCCTGCTGCGAATGGAATCGACGTATCGGATGAGGGAAAGATTACCGGATTGTTTTAGTATGGGAGGTTTTCTGTAGATGAAGTGTGGATATTGCGGACATGAAATACCAGAAGGAAAGTTATACTGCGAAAAATGTGGTAGAGAAGTCTGCATTGTTCCTGACTATAATCCGTTAGAAGATATGCTTACGCAGCAGATAAGGGGAGCGATTAGCGGCGGAGAGGGTTATGAAGACTATCTGGAATATGACGCCGGAAGGAATGTGGATTCAAGGGGGAGGAGCGTTCCCGGCC
>CANODD010000166.1 GCA_947564705.1 uncultured Dorea sp.
AAGGAGAATGGGAGGACAATTTGTATTATGACGGCCTGACAAAGAAGGAGGGGAAAATATCGCCGCAGGTAACCGCGCACCGTCGGCTACATTCGAACAGTGGATGAACAGTGACGGACATCGGGCGAATATGCTGCAAGAAGGCTATTCTCATATGGGTGTCGGCTACCGCCATGTTCCTACGGCGTCCTTCAGATATTATTGGGTACAGATGTTCATTGGCGGATGTACTCCTACGGATATTCATGTGCGGAACACGTCAGACTCTACCGAACTTACAGGCAATTACGGAGCCACCATTGATTCTATGGAACTGGTATTAGAAGTTACCTGCAAAGAGCACGGCACCAGCTACCTTCCATTGATGAAGGAAATGTGCAGCGAATATGACGCTACGAAGGTCGGCGTGCAGCAGCACGTTAAGGTAACCTATGCCGGAGTGAGTACATATTTCAATATAAAGATCCCGTCAGCAGTTACTTATCGGACACATGTACAGACCCGGGGATGGCTTGACTGGACCAGTAACGGAAAAGAGAGCGGAACCACCGGACAGTCAAAGCGTCTGGAGGGCATTGAGATCAAGCTTGAGGGCCAGCAGGCAGACGGAGATATCGAATACCGCACCCATGTGCAGACTCACGGATGGCTGGGTTGGAGCAAAAACGGCGCCATGAGCGGAACCACCGGGGAATCAAAGCGTTTGGAAGCCATCCAGATTCGTCTCACCGGCGATATGGAGAAAAAATACGATATCTATTATCGGGTACACGCGCAGACTTTCGGATGGCTTGACTGGGCGAAGAACGGCGATCCGGCTGGAACGGAAGGATATGCAAAGCGTCTGGAGAGCATCCAGATCCAACTGGTAGAAAAAGGTTACGACGCCCCCGGCAAGACGGATGTTCCATTTAAGAAACCATCCCTTCAGTACAAGACACACGTACAGACATACGGCTGGCAAAACTGGGCAAAAGAAGGGGATTTGAGCGGAACCACCGGAAAATCAAAGCGTCTGGAAGGCATTAACATCGAATTGCTTAATCCGGAGTATACCGGAGGCATCAGGTATAAGACGCATGTACAGACATTTGGCTGGCAGGATTGGGTGGAAAACGGCGCCATGAGCGGAACCACCGGAAAATCAAAGCGTCTGGAAGCTATCCAGATCGAGCTTACCGGCGATATGGCGGAAAAATATGACATATACTATCAGGTACACGCTCAGACATACGGCTGGATGGGCTGGGCAAAGAACGGTGAGAAAGCCGGAACGGCCGGATATGCAAAACGTCTGGAAGGCATAAAGATCCAACTGGTAAAAAAAGGAGGCAGCGCGCCCGGCAAGACAGATAATGCATATGTAGAAAAAGAAGCAGTAAAATAGTGAATAGAAGCAGCGCCTTTACTTTACCAAAGCAAGGCGCTGTTTTTAAAATCAGGTTTAGAAAAAATGTCGGCGGTTATATGGTTAAGAAGATGAAAAAGGAGGCAATTAAGATGGAACATGAACCTGTATATTGTAAGATAGAACATCATGCCGTGCTGTTCGCATATCTTGCCAGGCGGGCGATCGAATTATGCGGCGATGCCGGGAAGGAAGCGATTCTTTCCGGTATGACAATCTATGGAAACGAACGCGGAAAACGGATGGCCGAGAATGCCCTCTCTCACGGAGACGCTCTCACCACCATGACAAATCAGGCTTACGGCGAATGGAAGCCGGACTATGACGGACAGATGGAATTCGGCCGGCTTCGAACCGAACCAACCTTACAGACCTACATATCCAAGTGCGCCTGGTGCGACGCCTGGGAAAAGCATGGTCTAACCGAATACGGTAAACTATATTGTGTCAATGTCGATAATGCGGTTTACCAGGGTTTTCGTCCTGATTTCGTCTGCACGCCGACTTCCACAGCCATGAGCTGGGGCGGCGAGCGCTGTGAATTCGACTGGGGCTATCCTCTTACGCCTGATGAAGTCTCGCTGCTTGACGAGAAAAAGAAAGAACTTGGCGCTTCCTGTATGAAAGACTTTAATTTCCATACGGCACATCTGAAACATACGATCAGCGGCGCCTTAATCGACTCCCTGGGAGAGAACGGCAGGAAAGCTGCGGAACTGGCATGCCGGGACTTCGCCGATACTTTTGGCGCAGAGTACCTGAATGTCCTGGAAGGACTCTATCCCGCACACCCGACCGAAGCTCAACCGCAAGGACAGATGCAAGAGACGCTCCAAAAGGACGTCCTGACAGGCAAGGAGGCTTAAAACACATGCATACTGATAGTCATATGGCTGTTCCGTCTTCGGAAAATGTTATCGCCGGCTGGATTGCATCCCACGAGAAAGAATTAATCCAAACCGCCGATTATATCTTCCAACATCCGGAAACCGCATACAAGGAAACGTTGTCTTCTGAATATCTGGCAAATTTCCTTGAAGGACAAGGTTTCCGAATAGAGAAAAAAACCGCAGGAATAGCTACGGCCTTTACCGCCGAATGGGGCGCGGGAAAACCGATCCTTGGATTCCTTGCGGAATACGACGCATTGCCGGAATTAGGCCATGCCTGCGGGCATAACCTGCTTGGAACGGGCGTCGCTGCCGCTGCCTGCGCTCTGAAAGCAGATATGGAGAGCCGGCGCATCCCTGGAACCATCCGAGTTTATGGCTGCCCGGCAGAAGAGATCATGTCCGGCAAGATCGTCATGAATGAGTGCGGCGTATTCAATGACCTGGATGTCGCGGTAACCTGGCACCCTTTCGACCGGAACAGGGTCAGCAACGACATCTGGCAGGCCCAGGACATCAAGAATTACATATTCCATGGGGTCAGCGCCCACGCTTCCCGCTCTCCGGAAGACGGGCGAAGCGCCCTGGATGCCGCGGAACTCATGAATATCGGGGTAAATTACCTGCGGGAGCATGTCCCAGGCGACGTCCGTATGCATTATGCCTATGCCGACAACGGACAACCCGCCAACGTAGTTCCCGACTATGCCAGAACCAATTACTTCATACGCTCTGCCAAACGTTCCCGTACTGACGACGCCAGCCTGCGTGTGGACAACTGTGCGAAAGGCGCCGCCCTTATGACCGGGACCAGCGTGGAGATTGAACTGGTCGCCAGCTGCAAAGAGATGAAGGTGAACAGGGTATTAACAGAGCTTTATTATCAGGCGATGACAAAGATCCCGACTCCTGTCTATACGGATGAGGAGATTGCTTTCGCCGCCCGGCTCACACAGGAAGCCGGATTCCCTGATCCCGGAGTCTATTTTACAGGATTAGAACCATTAGAAACAGACCCCGTCCCAATCTCCATCGGAACAGACGCCGCGGAGGTCAGCCACACCGTCCCCCTCGTCACAATCAGCGCAGCAGCCATGTGCAAAGGAACGCCCCTGCATCACTGGGCGGCTGCAAAACAAGCCGGAATGAGTATCGGACAGAAGGGCATGCTGTATGCGGCGCGGTGCATGGCAGAAGGAACGAAATTATTGCTCGAAAAACCAGAAAACTTACGAAGAGTCTGGGATTATCACAAACAATGAGAAAATGAGAACAAGAAGGAGGCAATTCAATCTATGATCACACAAAAAATCGGAATTATCGGATGCGGCAATATGGGCGGCGCGATCCTCTATGGCGCCCTTGAGAGTAAAGTTCTCCCCAAGGAAAATGTCTATGTATATGATATCAACCCTGCAATGATGGAGAAAGCCGACTCCTGGGGCGTCAATCTTGCGGCAGACGACGAGGACGTCTGCATGCGAAGCGACATCATCCTGCTCGCGGTAAAGCCGCAGAATGCTGCCGAGGCGCTGGGACAATGCAAGAAAGCCTTAGACGGAAAAGCCATGATGTCCATTGTTGCCGGCGTTACGGTCGAGCGTCTTCACAAGATGATCGACGGTACGCCAAGAATCCTGCGGTTATTACCCAATACGCCGGCGATGGTATTCGAAGGAGCATTTGCAGTCTGTTCCGATAATGATTTTACAGAAGAGGAGCTGTCCGCCGCAAGATCTATCTATGAAAATATCGGCGTGATAGAGATGGTGCCGGAACACCTGATCGACGCTGCCTGCGCCCTGAACGGAGGCGGCCCGGCATATGTGGCTATGTTTATCGAAGCGATGGCCGACGGCGGTGTAAAGCAGGGTCTCCCCCGCGCAACAGCTTACCGGCTCGCCGCCCAGACCTGCCTTGGAAGCGCAAAGATGATCCTTGAACAAGATATTCATCCGGGACAGTTGAAAGATATGGTAACTTCTCCCGGCGGTACGACGATCGAAGGATGCGAAGCCCTGGAAAAAGGCGGCATGAGAGCCGCCGTGATAGAATGCATCAACGCCGCCGCAGAAAAATCAAAACGATTGTAAAGGTAATCCGGAAATCCCCAAACCATACTTCTATATGATTTGGGGATTCGTCTCTGCATTAATAAGAATCTTTCAATTAAACACGCCTAAAGCAAGGCCTTAAGGAGCATAATATGATATTCTTCATCCTTAATAATTCTTTCTAGTACGGCGTCTACGTCTTCATCTCTAATCATCTTTATATGCATCGCATATTGCTCGATCGCCGCTTTCTCCGCTTCAATATTAGCCCGAATCATATTCCCGGTATCTTCCGGCAGCGTCAGATATCCCGGCGTCCACATCTTCCTCGAACCATTGCGGTACTTCGCAGTGAAGCTAACATTTCCACCCAGCAGGACGATCAACTCGCCCAATTTCTGCAAATGCATCATCTCTGCCACCGCGATGCCAAGGAATGTCTTTGCCAGGGAACAATTCCCGCAGGATATTCGGTTCTCATTATTGATATACTGCGTGATTGCAGACAATTCAGATACCGAACCGCAATAATCAATACTAAGCAGATTCGCATAAGCCTCGTTCTTCCCTCTGACTTGTATCGGCGGATAAGGAAGATCTGCCATAAACGGTTTGATTCCGGTAAAACTACAGGTATTTACTAAAGAGCTGCTTCCCTTTTCCATTCTCGTGAACCTCTCACGATGATTCTTTCTAAATAATATATTCCGATACTCGGAGAATGGTTCCTCAATTGTTCCATATTCGTTCTCTATCTGCGCTATTCTGTTCGTCAATCGCGCATTCTGTTCTTTCAAATATTCGATTACTTCCCTTTGGCGCTGATTCGGTATGTGGAGAAGGTGAAGACGTATTTTAGGCGCGGGGCGAAGCCGTTGCCGGGGGGTACAGAGTATCCCAATCCGTTGGTGGGGTAGGATTGTGTAAAGCTAAGACTAAACTTTTATTCCATAAATGCTTGCAATTTTTTCTTATTGGGTATAATATAGATATATACAGCACATAGTTTTAAAAACTACATGTAATATTTTGTAATACCAGGAGGTAATATTATGTCACATACAATTGACGAACATATCAAAGACCCCGGAAGCGCGATCACGCATTTTATCGGAATGCTGATGGCAATATTCGCAGCCGTACCGCTGCTGATCAAAGCGGCTCACGAGCCCGGCCGGATATATACAGTCTCCATCGCAATCTATGCGGCAAGCCTGATCTTATTATATGCGGCGAGTACAACTTATCACACCTTTAACAAATCCGAGAAGATCAACACCCTGCTGAAGAAGGTTGACCATATGATGATCAGCGTACTGATCGCAGGAAGCTACACTCCCATCTGCCTCCTCGTACTTGGCGGAAAGACCGGGATTCTCCTTCTCTGCATTGTATGGGGCATTGCCATTGTTGGTATCCTGATCAAAGCTTTTTGGGTATACTGTCCGAAGTGGGTATCTTCGGTTCTGTATATCGGAATGGGATGGACCTGCGTACTTGCATTTACCCAGATCCTGAATTCCATGTCCCTGGCAGCTTTCGGATGGCTCCTTGCCGGCGGAGTAATCTATACGGTCGGCGGAGTGATCTATGCGCTGAAGCTTCCGCTCTTTAACAGCAGGCATAAGTATTTCGGAAGCCATGAGATCTTTCACCTCTTCGTCATGGGAGGAAGCGCATGCCACTTCGTGGTGATGTACGCTTTTGTACTGTAGGATACCGATCACTTTGCAGTGATATACTCTTTTGTACCGCAGGATACAGATATTAAAGGGGCAGCCCCGGTTACAATTCACACATTCATAGAATAAAGGCATTATACAATCCTGCATGGGTGTGAATTGTAATCCTTCACTTTACAGTGTCAGGCGGAACTGTTTTCTCAAGCAGCTTTTCTTTTTTGCTTTTTTTCATATGCTTGATGGCATATTCACGGCTCATAGCCTCTTCTTTTGTCTCAAATTCCTCGTAGTAGACCAATTTCACAGGTCTTCTCGACTTCGTATATCTGGCGCCTTTTCCGGAATTATGCGCCTCCATCCGTTTCTCCAGATTATTCGTCCATCCCGTATATAAAGTCCCGTCCCTGCATCTCACAATATATGTATAGTTCATATTCT
>CANODD010000167.1 GCA_947564705.1 uncultured Dorea sp.
GATCCGATAAGCGGAGAATATCATCCGGATAAGGAATACCTTGAACGTGAACTGAAAACTGCAGAAGATATCCTGAATTCCAGGAAACTTACGGAGTCTGTAAGTATCTATAATACAATTACGACCGGGGATGTGGGGCGCGGTTTCAGTGGTTTGAACGCGTGGCAGCCTTTGGGGGTTACGGCGGCAGCGGGAGAGGAGATCACGGTCTATGTCGGACATAATACGAAGAGGACCGGGGAAACCACGAACCTGCAGCTTGTGAGCACGCAGTATCATTCAGAATCCAAATATATGTTTAAGGTAGTTGGGGTACTTAAGGTTGGGAGAAATGATATCACGGTTCCGAAACTGTGGTCGGTCGATGCCGAGTCAGGAGGCGCGCTGTATGTCCAATATACGGGCAGTGAGGTCAATGACCGTTATGCGGTGCGTGTAAATGGTGGAGTGGAGGTTCCAAGGCTAGATCTGTATCAGGTCGGAGACGCGTCTGAGCGGCTTGCCAGGGCACAGGAATATATCAGGTCGCTGGATGCTTATGTGGGTGATATCGAGGCAAAGCATAACGAGGTACATAAGAATTCTGCGAACAAAGCGGTGCAGTATGAGTATAAAGCGGGGGACTGTATCCTTGGCGCGTCCGATATTATGCTGAATACCATGATGCTCTCTCTTCCGGCACAACAGATCCTGGCTGGAAGCGGAAGCGGAAGTGTGGAGGCCAGGGCTCAGAAGCTTGTGACGTCCATGGATGCCATGGAGAGTATGATGGGATTGTTCTATCAGCATAAGGGTTTGAATAACAATGCGCCTGAGGTGAAAGATCGTATCCCTGCGAACCATCTGAACATCCGTTATCAGAGAATGTTTGGCGGGGCGTTCATGTACGCGTCAGGTAATCACATCGGTATCGAGTGGGGTTCGGCGCAGGGAATGCTTGCGGGTGTTCCGGTGCAGTCCGACGCGTCAGGAAAATATGAGAGCGGCAGGTATTTTGGATGGGGGATTGCCCACGAGATCGGACACTGTATCAATCAGGGAACCTATGCCGTCGCGGAGATCACAAACAATTATTTTGCGGTGCTTGCACAGGCGGAGGATCGTAATGATTCCGTACGTTTCCAGTATGATAAGGTATATGAGAAAGTAACCTCCGGCACAAAAGGTCCTGCTTCAAACGTATTTACGCAGTTGGGTATGTATTGGCAGCTGCATCTGGCTTATGACAATGGATTCAATTACAAGACATATTCGAATTATACAGAGCAGATTAACAGCCTGTTTTTTGCGAGAGTAGATACCTATGCGAGGACTCCGGCGAAAGCACCGGCGCCGGGAGGCGTAGCTCTTTCTCTGTCAGGAAATCAAGAGCAAGATCTGATGCGTCTGGCCTGCGGGGCAGCGGGAAAGAATATCCTTGAGTTTTTTGAACGATGGGGAATGACTCCAAATCAGGATACCATGAACTATGCGAACCAATTTCCAACGGAAACGAGAGTAATCTATTATGTAGATGATAATTCTCGTGTATATCGTTTAGGCGGAGGGAACAGTTCGCTAGGAACAGAAGAGTCGGTGGAGGCGGTCGGCGATGATACGAAAGCTGTGGTCAATGCTGATGCTGCAAATCAGGTAGATATCACGTTAAGTTCTAAGAATATCAATGCAGAGGATGTTCAGGGATACGAGATCGTACGTTGTACGACGTCCAATGGAGATGTGGAGAAAGAAGTTGCGGGATTTACCGTCGGAAACAAGTTTACAGATGTGATTACGACAATGAATAACCGTGTTGTAACTTATGAGATTACGGTGATTGACAAGTATCTGAATCGTTCTGCGGTAAAGACGCTGCCGTCTGTTAAGATCAAGCATCAAGGTGAAATTGACAAGACACACTGGACAGTCAGCACCGACGATATGACTGCTACGAATGTGGCAGAAGCAGAAAAAGGAGATGATAACGATCCATGCGGTCCGGCGGCGGAGGCGCCGATTATGAAAGCGGTTGATAATAAGGGTGATACCTTATACACCGGTACTGCGGGTGTTAATGCGGAGGTCTTGATAGAATTTAACCAGCCGCTTACGATTGCCGGATTAAAGTATACGGTGAACGGCGGTAATCCAATAAAAGACTACATTATCTCTGTAAAAAATGAAGCGGACGGTACATGGATAGAAGCAGCGAAGGGTTCTTTTGAGGCGTCGGATAGCAGAACGGTGCATTTCGCGAAGGCAGGTACTCAGAATATAGCACTGTACAGGACTACGGCCATGAAGATTTCTATTAAGAATCAGAATGGACGTGAAGTGGCGATATCTGAGCTGGATGTATTCGGTGTGACCGGAGATGATGTGGAATTCAGGAGTACAGAAGGAGGAACTACGGCGATCGGAAGACTGGATGAGGCATTCCAGTACGGAACGAAGGATACAGATGTGATTCCGGCAGGTTCAATTGTATTTGCCGGAAGCTACAAAGGTAATTCGGCTTATAATGTGGTGCTGCTTTATGATCAAGACGGTAATATCGTGGGCGGTAAAGGGACGGACGATTCTTTGAATGCAGAGCAGGTTGTATTTTCTACTGTGTCAGAGTCTGGGCCGATCGAGGATACTTACGATGGAACCTGGTTCTATTGGCTCAAACCGGAACAGGCGGATCTTGCAAGCCTTAAGCAGGTGCGGGCAGAACTGTATCGAGTGGACGACGCCAAGACTTTGGAAGGTCAGAGGCTGGTCAGCGATACTGTGTTCGTACCGATGCCGACAACACTTCCGGGCATACAGCTAAGCGGCGAAGAACAATAGCGATAAGGGGAATAGAACATGAAGAAATATATATTAAGTATGGGTATAATTATGGCAGTGTTCGCTTTTATCGCGGCGCCGCCGCTTAAGGCGACTGCTGCGGAATCGGCGGTTAATGTGACCAAGAATGAGGATGGGAAGTCTTCTGTGAAGTTGATCCTGCCGAATGCGAATCAGGAAAGAATTACAACGGTTTCAGTCAGTCTTGCCATAGAATTTGAGGATATGCCGGCGAATGTGGATGGAATCCGGCCGAGTGTTGATTTTACAGAGTGGATCAAAGGAAATACGAAGGTACATACATATCGTTTCAATCAGGGAGAGATCCTGAATATCTATATTGCAGGGACGGAGCCTCTGTTTGCGGCAGGTGAAAGCGGTGACGGAGATGTTCTGGATGTAGGAACGGTATATATGGAACAGACGGACGGAAGTCCGGTGTCCTTCAGGATTAATATTGAGAAGAGTGAGCTTAGGGTGGTTCGGGGCAGAACTACAGTTCTGATCACGGAGAACGATCTGAACGGGGCCGGTAATAACCCGGAAAAGCCGGAGCCAGAACCGGTTCCGGAGCCGATTCCGGATCAGCCGTCAGGCGGCAGTTCGGGCGGAACGGAGGAGGTAGATGCTGTCAGGGCTAAACTTCAGGAGCTTGTAGAGCGGGCAGAGAAGATTCCGGCAGAGAATCGGACAGAAGACCTGCAAAGAGCCATTGACGAGGCGAAAAGGGTTCTGAATGATCCCAATGCCTCATTGGAAGAATTGGAGACGGCGCTTATCAATTTGGAGAATGCGCTGGCGCTCTTTGAGAGCAGCCGAAATTCAGGAAATAATAGTTCTGATACCGGGAAGGATGTGACCGTCCAGAATCGGAAGCAGAATGGCGCCAGACTTCAGAGTGTTAAGACCGGAGATACGGATCGAGCTTTTTTGTATATTGCATTGATGGTGTTGTGTATGGCTGTTCTGGTACGGCGCAGGAGAATTCATCGTTGATTTGGAGTGAACCTCGTTCGGTAAGATTAATCTTACCGAACGAGGTATTTTTAATGGCACAGGAATTTTTGTTCCCTATACTATCAAAATCATCCGGAGGGATAGGAATTCGTGTGAAGAAGTATGCAGCAAGGCGACCGCGCTCGGCGCGAGAATGTACCAAGGCACGTCCTTTTTTATATAGAGCGAATATTTGCGGCATGGACGGGCATACTATTTAGTACAATATCGCGTTACCGAAAGGAGCAGTCAATTATGAAGGAATTAAAGCTGGATCTGTTGCCGGGGAATCTGTATGCTGCCAAAAAAAAGGCAGAACAGCAGAAGGATAAAGGAAAAAGAAACTGTGAACAGACGAATATAGTGAAACTTACGGATATATCGGTCAAGGTAGAGAAGCAGGAGTAACAGGAATATATGAAGACGTTTGACCAATTATACCGAGAGCTTTTGAAAAAGAATATAAATAAAGATGAATCTCTTCCGGAAGAATATAACCCATATCATTTGGATTGTCTGCTTCATCCTGAAGGGCAGGCGGCGGTTCTGCAGGTGGAAGAGTGCGAGCAATGTGCTTATGACAGGGCTTGTCAGAATAGTTGTGTCTTTGATGCGATCGAGTGGACGGATGACGGGAAGCTTGAGATCAATCCGGAGCTTTGTGTTGGTTGTGAAGCATGTATAGAAGCCTGCCGGAGCGGACGACTGGTTGCCGGCAAGGATGTGCTTCCTGCTATGAAAGCAGTAAGGGAAGCGAAGGGACCGGTCTATATGATGGTGGCGCCGGCATTTCTTGGGCAATTCAGCGAGGCAGTGACGCCTGGGAAGCTGCGTACTGCATTTAAGGCGCTTGGGTTTACCGGGATGGTGGAGGTGGCGTTATTTGCCGATATTCTGACGCTTAAGGAGGCGTTGGAGTTTGAGGAGCATGTGCATAGTCAGGAAGACTTTCAGTTAACCAGCTGCTGTTGCCCGGTTTGGATTGCTATGATCCGTAAGATATACCATGAATTGATGCCTCATGTTCCGGGGGCCGTCTCACCTATGATTGCATGTGGGCGTATGATCAAAAGAATTCATCCGGATGCGCTTACGGTATTCGCAGGACCCTGTCTTGCAAAAAAGCAGGAAGCGAGAGAACCGGATATTGCGGATGCTGTGGATTATGTGCTGACGTTTCAGGAGATCAAGGATATCTTTGAGGCAGCGGATATTCGTCCGGAAGATCTTAAGGATGCCGAAAAAGAGCATGCGTCTAAAGCAGGCAGACTATATGCCAGAACCGGAGGCGTGAGTCAGGCTGTTTCGGAGATGGTGGAACAGCTGCGGCCCCAACGGAGTATTCAGGTTCGTTCGGAGCAGGCGGACGGCCCAAAGGCGTGTATGGAGATGATTCGGAGGATTAAAGAAGGGAGGACCGGCGCTAATTTCTTTGAGGGGATGGGATGTGTCGGAGGATGCGTCGGTGGTCCGAAGGCGGTTCTTAGTGTGGATGAAGGAAGGGAGAATGTAGACGACTACGGAGATAGTGCAAAGTATCGTACGCCGCTTGAGAATCCTTATGTGCGAAGGGTGTTGGAGGAACTGGGGCTTAGTACGGTTGAAGAATTGCTGAAGGACGATCTGCTTACGCGGGACTTCATATAAGAACTTCAATAACAGGAATTCAATAGTAGATTCAATAGTAGGAAAAGAAATAGGAGTGGTCAGGTAAAGCAAGTCTGTGGTATGATGGAGAGGACAGATACAAAACGAAAGGATGTCACAGATTATGAGATATTATCTGGCTCCGTTAGAAGGGATAACTACACGGATCTATCGAAGGTCATATCATGATTTTTTTCAGCCAATGGATAAATATTTTACCCCTTTTTTGTCTCCGCACACCAAGAAAGGGTTTAACAAAAAAGAGTTAGCGGAGATCCTGCCGGAGAATAACGAAGGAATGGAGTTGGTTCCTCAGATACTGACGAATCGGGCGGAGGATTTCCTTGGAACGGCAGAGAAACTTATATATTATGGCTATGAAGAGATCAATCTGAACCTGGGCTGTCCGTCTAAGACGGTGGTTTCTAAGGGAAGGGGTTCGGGATTCCTGGCGGACCCGGAGGGACTTGATCGTTTCCTGGACAAGATCTATTCAAAAGCAAAAGTAAGGATATCGATCAAGACCAGAATTGGAAAAGATGATTCGGGAGAGTTTCCGGGGCTTCTGAAGATATATAATCAGTATCCGGTTAAGGAGTTGATTATACACCCCAGAGTTCAGACGGATTTTTACAAAAATAAACCGAATCTTCATGTATTTGAAGAGGCGATCAGGGAAAGCCGGATTCCCCTGTGTTATAACGGGGATATTTGTTCAAAAGAAGATGCGAAGGCGATAGAGGAAAGATTTCCTTCGGCGGAAGCTTGTATGATCGGAAGGGGGATTATCGGGAAGCCGGAACTTCTCGGCGAGATTAAGGGAGAAGAACCGGCGGACAAAGAGCGGCTTCGTAAGTTTCATGATCAGATATATAAAGAGTACAGAGAGATTAACATGGGAGATAAGAACGTATTGTTCAAGATGAAGGAGATCTGGTGTTATTGGGGGACATCTTTTCCGGGATGTGAGAAATTGCTGAAGCAGATCAGGAAAGCGGAGAGGCTGGACA
>CANODD010000168.1 GCA_947564705.1 uncultured Dorea sp.
CCGGCGGATTGCCAAGGTGGAGGTTGATTTTATGAACCAAAAGACGGTGATCCATCTTGGAATAGAGATGATAGAGAAGAAAGAAGAGTAGAGGGAGGCAGATGCAGATGGAGAAGAGAGAGATTCCTTTTTCCCCGCCGGATATCACGGACCTTGAGATCGCAGAGGTAATCCGGACATTGAAAAGCGGCTGGATTACGACGGGTCCCAGAACGAAGCAGTTCGAGAAGAAGATTGCCGCATACTGCGGGACGAAACACGCGGCGGCGCTGAATTCTGCCACGGCGTGCCTGGAGGCAGGCTTAAGGCTGTTGGGAATCGGTAAGGGAGATGAAGTGATCGTCCCCGCATATACCTATACGGCGTCTGCAAGTCCGGTCTGCCATGTGGGAGCGAAGCTCGTACTGGTAGATACGGCGAAAGACAGTTATGAGATGGATTATGACGCCCTGGAGAATGCGGTTACCGAAAAAACAAAGGCGGTTATTCCGGTGGATCTGGGAGGGGTCCCGTGTGATTATGAGAGGATCTTCAGGATCGCAGAGCGGAAGAAAGCGCTGTTTTCTCCTTCCAATAAGCTGCAGGAAGCAATTGGAAGGATTGTCGTCATTGCAGACAGCGCCCATGCGTTTGGCGCAAAGAAACTAATTGGAGGAAGTTGGAAAAAGTGCGGAGCGATCGCAGACTTTACCAGCTTCTCTTTTCATGCGGTGAAGAACCTGACGACTGCGGAGGGAGGGGCTCTTACCTGGAAAAAGATCGACGGGATAGAGGACGACTGGATTTACCGTCAGCTCATGCTTCTGTCTTTGCACGGCCAATCCAAGGACGCGCTGGCAAAGAACAGGCTTGGAGCCTGGGAATATGACGTCGTGTTTCCGGGATATAAGTGGAATATGACGGATATCATGGGGGCGATCGGTTTAAAACAATTGGAACGGTATTCGGATATCTTGAAGAAAAGACGCAGGATTATTGAAAAGTACGATAAAGCTTTTCGGCCGTTAGGGTTTCAGGTTCTGGGACATTTCGACAAGGGACAGATGTCCAGCGGGCATCTGTATCCAATGCGGCTGCCCGGAGTAGGAGAAACAGAAAGGAATCGGGTCATCAACCGGCTTGCAGAAGAAGGTGTGGCGTCGAACGTGCATTATAAACCGCTTCCGATGATGACGGCGTACAGAGAATTTGGATTTGATATCAAGGACTATCCGAACGCGTACCGTCAGTATGAGAATGAGATTACACTGCCGTTACATACCTGTCTGAAAGATGAAGACGTATCGTATATTATCGCGAAAGTAATCGAAGCGACACAAGAATATGGAGAATCGGGCCATGGAGTTTAGGAAGTGGCAGGAATATGGAGAATCGGGCCATGGAGTTTAGGAAGTGGCAGGAATATGGAGAGTCGGGTCATGGAGTTTAGAGAGTGGGATGAGATTCCGGAATTCATGCGGAATGAAGAGGTAAAAAAATATTATGAAATATTGAAAAGAAAAGGTTTGAGCCTGAAGATCAAACGTTCCTTTGACGTAGCTATGTCGCTTCTTCTGATTGTTCTGCTGTCCCCTCTTTTTTTGGTCCTTACGGTCTGGATCATGCTTGACAGCAGAGGACCGGTCTATTACAAGCAGGAAAGAGTTACACAATATGGACGGAAGTTTCACATATTTAAGTTCCGGACTATGGTCATAAATGCGGATAAGATCGGAGCATTGGTTACGCCCAGGTATGATCCAAGAATTACAAAAGCAGGCAGGGTATTAAGAAAAATCAGATTAGACGAGATTCCCCAGCTATTCAATATTCTTGCAGGCGACATGAGTTTTGTAGGGACGAGGCCGGAAGTGCAGAAGTATGTGGACGCATACAGTGACGAGATGAAGGCGACGCTTCTTTTGCCGGCGGGAGTGACCTCGGAGGCAAGTATTGAGTATAAAGATGAAGACAGGCTCCTGGAAGAAGCAAAAGACCCTGACTGGATGTACAGAAACAGGGTGCTTCCGGAAAAAATGGAGTGGAACTTAAGAGCATTAAGGACGTACAGCCTGGCCGGTGAATGCAAGACATTGGTTAAAACGGTATGGGCTGTACTCTCATAAGAAGGAGTACCGGTATCATGGGACTATATGAACGGATAATAAGGAAAGAAGAGAAGATTGCGCTGGTAGGGTTAGGGTATGTAGGCATGCCGATAGCGGTTGCGTTTGCGAAAAGGGCAGAGGTGATAGGTTTTGACCTGAATGAAGAAAAGATAGGACTCTACCGGCAGGGTGTCGATCCGACGAACGAAGTCGGCGACAAAGCGATACAGGATACCACGGTGTTATTTACCAGTGATGAAGACCAGCTTGACCATGCGAAATTTTTCGTTGTCGCCGTCCCTACTCCGGTGAACGGAGACCATACGCCAAATCTGTCTCCGGTGGAGGGAGCGAGCCATGTGGTCGGGCGCCATCTGTCGCCGGGGAGCGTCGTGGTTTTTGAATCTACCGTGTATCCGGGGGTAACAGAAGAGATCTGTATGCCGATCCTGGAGAAGGAATCCGGCCTTAGATGCGGCAAGGATTTTAAAATAGGATATTCTCCGGAGCGGATCAATCCCGGCGACAAAGTACATCGTCTGGAGACGATTACAAAGATTGTATCGGGCATGGATGACGAGACCCTGGATACGGTTGCAAAAGTCTATGAATTGGTGGTAAAGGCAGGCGTGCACCGCGCGGAAAGCATCCGCGTGGCGGAAGCGGCCAAGGTGATTGAGAACAGCCAGCGGGATATCAATATAGCGTTTATGAACGAACTGTCCATCATCTTCAACAGGATGGGGATCGATACGAAAGCAGTCTTAGAAGCCGCCGGGACAAAGTGGAATTTCCTGAAGTTTCGTCCGGGGCTGGTAGGAGGACATTGTATCGGGGTGGATCCATACTACCTGACTTATAAGGCAGAGGAATTGGGATACCACAGCCAGATTATCTCAAGCGGACGCCGTATCAATGCCGATATGGGCAAATACGTGGCGGAAAACCTGGTAAAGAATCTGATTCGGGCAGACATACGGGTCCGGGACGCCCGGGTCGCGCTGCTTGGTTTTACATTCAAAGAGAATTGCCCGGATACGCGGAATACCCGGGTGATTGATATCGTAAATGAATTAAAAGAGTATGGGATACATCCCTTGATCGCAGATCCGGTAGCGGATGCGAAAGACGCGGAGGGAGAATACGGGATAGAGTTTGTCGACTGGAAGGATATCCGTGATGTAAACGCCGTGATCCTGGCAGTCGCCCATGATGAATTTTTAAGCTTGACAAAGAGCGACATAGCGGCGATGTACCGGCAGGGGGAGAAGAGAGTGCTGCTGGACATTAAAGGGCTGCTGGACCGGAAGACCTATGAGGAAGCGGGATACCGGTATTGGAGATTGTAAGGAGTATAAACAGGTCCGGAGCCTTAGAAGGAGGCCGGGCTGTTTTTTGGGAGATAAGAGTATGGAAAAGGAACAGACACAGCCGCTGGAAGGGTTTTCCGTGTTGATGTCGTTATATGAAAAAGAGAAACCGGAATATCTGAAGCAGTGTATGAAAAGTATTCTGCATCAAACGGTAATTCCCAATCAGATCGTTATAGTAAAAGACGGGCCGCTGACGGATGAACTGGAGGACGTACTTATGGGTTTTGTAGGACAGAATCCAAAACTATATACGATCGTTCCTCTGGATACGAACCAGGGGCTGGGACTTGCCTTGGCAGAGGGAATCCGGCACTGCAGGTACGATCTTGTAGCGAGGATGGATACGGACGATTTATCGGTAAGAACTCGATTTGAGCGTCAGCTTAAGGAATTCCAGGCAGATCCGGAACTCGATATCTGCGGCAGCCATATTGTAGAATTTGAGGAGAATCCGGAGAATATTGTCGCGAAAAGATCTGTCCCATTGGACGACGCAGGTATAAAGGAATATCAGAAAAGAAGAGACGCTTTTAACCATGTCACGGTTATGTACAGGAAGAGCATGGTTTTGAAGGCGGGGAATTATCAGTCCTGTCTCCTGATGGAGGATACCCTGCTCTGGGTACATATGATTCAGGCGGGAGCAAAGTGCAGGAATATAGACAAATCTCTGGTGTATGTCCGTATAGGAGAGGATATGTTCAGGCGACGGGGCGGATGGTCCTATTTACTAAAATACAGAGAGGGCCGTAAGAAGGTTCGAAAGACCGGTTATATCAGTTGGTATGATTATCTGGTCACCGTCGGGATTCAATGTATCGTGGTTCTGATTCCCGCCGATATCAGAGGGATCGTTTTCAAGAAGATTTTGCATAGATGAGCGAAAATGAGAGAAACGTGAAAAAAAGAACATGAAAAAAAGGAACGTGAAGGAAAATGGACTATATACAAGGGCTGGTCAGCGTAGTAATCCCGACTTATAAAAGGGCGGATAAGCTGAAGCGGGCAATAGACAGTGTGATCGGACAGACCTATCCGGATCTGGAAATATTGGTGGTAAATGACAATGAAGCAGACGATGAGTATACAAAGCGGCTGAAGGAGATCTTCGCGGACATCACGGACCCCAGGGTGCGTCTGATCATGCAGGATGCGCATATCAACGGCGCGGCGGCAAGAAATGCCGGGATCAAAGCCGCGAAGGGGGAATATATAGCCTTCTTGGATGATGATGATGTGTGGGCCAAAAGAAAGATCGAGCGGCAGGTGGATACATTATCTTCCCTGGATGAATCTTTCGGCGCGGTCAGCACCTTGTTCCGGTCTTTCCTGGATCATAAGGTCATCAGCCGCAGCCTTCCGTATAAAGACGGCTGCATATGGGAGGATATCCTGCTGAGGAATGTAGACGTAACGACTTGTTCCATTCTTATCCGCCGCAGGGCGTTGGATGAGACCGGGTACTTTGACGAGAATCTCTTAAGGCACCAAGAGGTTCAGCTTCTGTCTTATCTGGCGCATCGGTATAAAATCTATTTATTAAAAGAATATCTTCTCTATGTAGACGCATGGGGGGAGAATAATCCGGATTCCGGGAAGATGGTAAAGTGTAAAAAAGATTTTCTGAGATCCGTCAAACCCCTTATGGATGAGCTTCCACCGAGAAGACGGAAAAGGATCGTAACGATGCATCAGTTCGAAGCGGCGTATGTGTTCTGGAAGGAGAAAAATTATCCGAAAGCCGCCGGATACCTCCGGCCGATGTTGAAAGATCCTGTTGCGTGTTATTACGCGGTCTTAAGAATGATAAAACGGATGAGAGGGAAAATGAGCCATGGTCAGTATCATCATACCTGTGTATAACGTGGAGCGTTATCTGGACGAGTGCGTCGCGTCGGCGCTGGCATTAAAGACGGAATGCGAAGTACTTCTGATAAACGACGGGTCTACAGACCGCAGCGGAGAATTATGCGGGTTATGGGCAGAAAAGGATAAGAGGATAAGAGTGATCCATCAGGAGAATCAAGGCCTGTCGGCGGCGCGGAACGCAGGAATAAAAGCCAGCAGAGGGGATTTCATCATGTTCCTGGATTCGGATGATTTTATCGACCCGGTTAAAACGGATCAGATGCTGTCGAATCTTGATGAGGATACGGAGATCCTTATGGGGCTGTACCGCAGTTATTATGAGGAAAGAGATTCCTATGAGGAGGAGCCGAGCGAGGCGCTGCTTACGATGAGCGGGAAGACCGGGATGGAACAGTTTTTGGAAACAATGCCGGCGGACGGGAGAAGCTGTTATATGATGGCATGCAGGTTCGTGGTTCGCCGTGAGATTATAATCAGGCAGAATCTGGGGTTTCTTCCCGGTATCTATCATGAAGACGAGGAATGGACCCAGAGGTTATTCTGCGGTTCGGAAAGTATCTTTGTCAGCCATTATTATTTCTACCAGTATCGAAGGGGAAGGGTCGGGTCGATCACGTCGACGGTGAAGGCAAAGCATATATGGGATTCCTTCGCTATCCTGAAGCGCAGTGAAAAGCTGCTTGCCCGGCTGGAGCCCGGGTCGCAGAAAGAGATGTATATTAAGAGACGGATGGCGCAGTTGTATCTGAGCAATATGCTTAATATCTGTGTACTGGACAGGGAAGAGAGAAGGAAAGCCAAGAGCCTGTTCATGCATTTCCATGGTCTGTGCATGCCGTATATCTGCGGAGAAGGCTGCAGGGAGGTCAGATTGTTTGACAGAATTTTCGGATGTTGGGTTACATGTATTGCGGTAGGGTATGCGAATAGGATTCGAAAAAGAAGGAGAGAAAAGTAAAATGGAGAATGAAAAACTTGGTCATATACGCTTTATGCATGTTTTGCTTTCCCATCATGTTCTTGCTTTTTTTTACGGTAGTTTTCTTTTTTTGTATGAATTGAGTATTACGCAGGAGATGGTTTCGGCGGTCCATCCGGTGTTGATTATGTGGTCGGC
>CANODD010000169.1 GCA_947564705.1 uncultured Dorea sp.
CGCCAAAGAAATGCTAAACGATCCAGAATTAAAAGAGTTGGCAAGTATGGATTTAGAAGACGCAAAAGAAAAATTGCCCAAAATCGAAGAAGAATTAAAATTTTTACTAATTCCAAAAGATCCAAATGATGATAACAACGTTATCTGTGACATCATGCCGGATGCATCGGAGATCATCTTTTATGACAATCCGGACTTTCCAGTCTACATTAAGGATGATGATCTGTCAGAATATCCCGGCCGAAAAGCCCTCTGCCACTGGCATGATGATATTGAACTGATCTATATTATAAAGGGTGAGATGAATTATCATATCAGCGGCAAAGCTGTCCTGCTTCGCGGGCAGGAATGTCTGTTCGTGAATTCCAGGCAGTTCCACTATGGATATTCCCATCTTCAACGAGACTGTAAATTCATCTGTATCCGCTTTCATCCCAAAATCCTGGGCGGAAGCCCTGCCGTATACAAGGATTATGTGACTCCTCTTATTGAAAATGAAGAAATCGCATATCTCCATTATGACAGACAATCACAAAACCGTCAAAGCATCGCAGACGCCATAACATCCATCCTCCGCCTGAAATCAGAAATGGAAGAAGCCTGTGAATTAGAAATCATAAGCATCCTCCATTCTTTGTGGCGCTTTTTTCTGCTTACGTGCAGGGACTCTCTTTCTCCAAACACTGTGCCGGAACACAGCGACCTGATTCTGCAAAAGAAGATGGTCTCCTTCATATATGAACACTACCAGGAAGCATTGACACTGGATATGATCTCTTCTGCCGCCAGTATAAGCCGAAGCAAATGCTGCATCATCTTCAAACAGTACCTTCAGCAGTCTCCTGTTGATTTCCTGAACAAATATCGTCTGGAGGTCAGCCGGCGCCTGCTTGCAGATACCGAATCAAACATCACCGAGATCGCCCTCTCCTGTGGTTTCAATCATCTGAGTTATTTTTCTAAATTGTTCTTTCGGGAATACAACTGTACCCCAACTGAATACCGAAATCACATACCTGGTGAAACATGAAGTTCAAATATTATTCAAGAAAAGAATTGTAATATCTTCACAATAACAGATGTCTTTCAATCAGTTTATTGAAAAAAGAAGCAGATAAAACGATACTTTAGCGCCTCCTGTCTCTGCATTTTCAATCGACAGATATCCTCCTTGTGCTTTCACGAATCTTTCCGCAGTATAAAGTCCTATCCCATAATGATTCTTACTGTTCCGGCTCTTATCTCCCTGATAGAATTGTTCTGCCGCGCATTCCAGTCCCTCTTTCGTGAATCCCGGCCCTTCATCTGTGACAATGACCGCCAGATACTTTGACGCGCCTTCCCCCGCCGTCTCTGCCCGTATCTTCACTTTTCCGTCCGCCGGGGTATAATCCATGGCATTATTCAGGATATTCTCGAATACCCTCATGATCTGCCCCTCGTTGCACAGGATTTTTCTCTCCTCATGCAAGTCTGTCTTACAGAACAGTACCTCGATGTGCCGGGCCTTCGCAAGAATTCTTGCCCGTTCTTTCAACAGATTCATCATCTCACCGCAGCTATATTCTTGTCTTTCCTTCTCTTCGCCTCTTGCAAGTAATATTTCATTCAATATCATCAAATACTCTTCTATTATAGAAGCGCTTTGCAGGATATCCCGGTTAAATTCTTTTTCACTCTCATCCAGGCGTCCTTCTGCCAGTAACTCGGCATTTCCCCTGATAACCGTAAGCGGTGTCTTGATATCGTGAGCCAGCGCCGCGATCTGCTCTTCCTTCGCCTTCTCCAGATTCCACTGCCGGTAAAGCGAATCTCTCAGCGCTTCCTTCATCTGATGCAATGAGCCTAATACTTCATCCACCTCTTTTATCTCCGAATGCTCCTCTTCAAATTCCAGATTCTGGTTCCTGATCTTCGCCGTCACTTCATTCAGGGCGGAGATTTTTTTCCTCATATATCTTCCATAATGACGGGACACCAGAACCGTATGAACAAGAAACAATCCCACAAAAGAAAAAACAGCAAGTATATCCGGACTCGGAAGAATTTCGTCAAGAAACGTATTCCGAAACTGTGTTGCGATCTCATATCTTACGATACAGACCTCTTTTGTATCCCGCGCAAAAAAGCGGTAATATCCCTTCCCGCTGTCATATATGCTGTTCGCCTCATAGTGTTCCCATGCCCGGGCGGCCTCCTCCGGTGAAAATGTGCCATACATCCAGGCTCCGTCATATTCATACACCCCATACGTGCAGCCCTTTGGAAGCATATCCTCCGTAACCTTCGGCGCTTTCCGGATATCGTCCGCAGAAGCATTCAACTGAACTTCCATATGATTTGCCGGAAGGATTTCCCCTGTCACATGGAGTATAAAATATACTATAAAGATCACGAACATCCAGAATAACGCGCCGACTGTATAGAAACAAATATAGCGAAAGAAAACAGATCTAATCGTCCGGCTTCCTCTTATCCTTACTTCCATCGATATCCAATCCCCCAAACCGTCTCGATGGGCTCTAACCCTGCTTTCTGACATTTTGCCCGTATATTTTTAATATGCTCCGTGATCACAGAATTATCGCTCTCCTTCTCATATCCGAATACATGCTCATATATCCTGTCCTTTGAAAATACCTGCCCATGGTTCATGGCGAGATATTCGCAGATAGCATACTCGCTCCTGGTAAATGTAAACTCTGTACCCTGATATTCCACTCTCTTTTCCTTCAGGTAAAAACGGACGCCGTCTATGGATATGACATGCTTCTTTTCTCTGCCCTCCCGTCTTAAATGAGCCGCCACCCGCGCCCGCAGTTCACCGATTCCGAAGGGCTTGGTGATATAGTCGTCTCCGCCCAGTCCCAGCCCCTTCATGATATCTGCCTCATCCGTCTTCGCCGTTAAGAACAGAATCGGACAGTCTACAGAATCCCGGATCTCTTCACACAAAGTGAATCCATCCACTCCCGGCATCATAACATCCAGAAGAATCAACTGATATTCCTCCAGTCTAAGTCTCTTAACTTCGATGGGGTCTGCCAATGCCGTCACATCATAACCTTCCCTCATCAATGCGTTTCTGATCAATCTTAATATCTGTTCGTCATCATCAACTGCCAATATCCGGATCATATTCTAATCATACCTTTTCTTTCCTTCATAAAAATGAAACCACCAGAGAATGATACCCCATACTATCAGGGTTACCATCACACAGATTTCCAGACTCTTCATCAGGTAGTCTGCAGATACCATATTGCTGTCCTTCCAGTATAATAACAGATATCCGCTCCATCTGCCACTCCATGAGCAGGGAAAAAAATGCCACCGCCCCTCGCCAAGCCCTGTCAGGAATAATGCCGAGATCAATAATTCCGCCGTTCCTGCACATAAGGAAATTGCTTTTGAAAAAGCAAGATTAAGGAATAAATGAATCAGATACGTACACCCGCTTCCAAGCCACAGTGTAACAGCCAGAATCAGAGAATCCCCTGCGGATAACACCGTCCTTCCCGTCATCATCCCATATCCCGCGGCAAATCCTGTAACTGCCAGAAGGACAGAACCCAGACCAATTCCTGACAAGAGTATCCATTTCGCGAAAAGGGAATTCCATCTGCAGACTGACGTCCCAAGAAATGTCTGAAAATGTCCGCTCTCTTCTGTCTCCACAGACATGGAGCAGACTACGCTGATAACCAGAGGCAGCACTACCGACAATGCCTGTATATATCCAGATACTTTCCCTTCATCGCTCCATGCCGCAAAACTATAATACAGAAGAAAAATACCGATTCCAAGTATCGGAATCAACACATGCATCCATGGCAGCAAAGTGTGACGCATTTTCCATATTTCACCTTTGATATGCCTCCATAATTCATTCATCTTTCCACCTGCCTTTGAAACCACCTGCGGCCTGCCGCCCATAACCCCAAAAACCAGATCAGAGAGGCTAAAACTCCCGGCCAAAATCCCTTCCACTCCAACAGCTCTGGAGTAAACGTCATACTGCCCGATTCCGCCACCAGCCCATTCGGAAGTATTTTCAATATCATACACATCAATCTTGCCGTTATACCTCCGGGAAGCACCATAAAATATGGGCAAAGAGACAATTCCACCCCAAGGACGATATAACTTCCTATGTGAAGCAATACCATAGGAAACGTGCCAAAAATCTGCTGCAGCAGGAGACAGAAGGGAATCTGCCATAACGAGGTTATAAACAAGACCCCAACCGCCAGAATATGCCTGCCAGCCGACACCTCGATGACAAACGTCTTCTGCAATATCTGTTCAAGGCCGGTACTGATACAGAGAACGGCGGCAAGAAGCACTGACAAGGAAATTCCCATACACCGGATTCCGTACAGCACTTTCCCGTCCCATACCGATCCCATATCCGCCGGAAGAACCCAGATTGCCCGATTCCCCATCTTCTTATCCCGATTTCCCAAAGCCGAACCGATCAATGCCAGCATTCCTGGAAATAAGGCAATGTACCACCAGTTATAACTGTCGATGGTAAAATAATCTGCCGTTAGCCCGGCAGCAAGACAAACGTCGAGCAGGGGCATGAGTATGATTAGTATTCCTATATACGTATGCCGGTTTTTCAAGCTCTCAGCCAGATAATATTGTCTCATTGTTCTTCCCTCCCCGCCAGACAGTCTGATAACTCATACCCGCATGCTGCCGCGGTCTTCATGAACAGCTCCTCAAGACACCCGTTTTCCGGCATCCCTCCCTGATACCCAAGCTTTCCGTTCGCAATGATACCGATATAGTCTGCTGTCTTTACAATCTCACTTAAGATATGGCTTGATATGATCACCGTGATTCCTTCTTTGGAGAATCCGCATATCATCCGCCGCAGTTCCCGGATTCCCATCGGGTCCAATCCATTGGCCGGTTCGTCAAGAAGCAGGAGCTTAGGACGGTGTAAAAGTGCAATTCCGATTCCAAGCCGCTGCTTCATCCCCAATGAGAATGCGCCCGCTTTCTTCTTCCCGGTATTACTCAGATCCACCAGCTCAAGCACCTCTGTGATCCGTTCATCCGGCAATCCAAGAATCAGAGCCCGGACTTTCATGTTCTCCCAGGCGCTTAAATTCTCATATATCGGGGGCGTCTCAATCAACGCGCCGATATCCGCCAGGTCTTTCCTGCTCCACGGATGACCGTTAAAGAATATCTGCCCGTTCGTAGGGCGCAGGATTCCTGTCATCATTTTTAAAAGTGTAGATTTACCGGCGCCGTTGGGGCCTAGCAGACCGTATACACAACATCTGGGTATCATTAACGAGACATCTCTCACAGCCGATTGACCGTGAAAAGATTTTGACAGACATTTCGTCTCTAGAATATTTGGTGTCATCTGACTTCCTCCTTATGCTTTCGATAATTTCTTTCTACATCTATAAGCATAAGAGAGAATTATAAGGAAATTATAAAGATATATGGAATAATTTCCTTTCAGCCAGAATGACGCTCCCTATAGAAAAATATTATATATGATTATGTATATCTCTTTTTCCACGCCGGACTATGCTCTCCCGCCGTTTGGACAGGCATTCCCTTCATCTGACATTGCCGTATAATCCAATAATACATAACTATCAAAAGCCCTGCTGCCAGCACCCATGCCGCCGGGCTTGCCAGACAGATTCCCATATAACTTCCGAAATGGGACGCGATCAGCGCCGCTCCGCATCGTCCGACTAATTCCGCGATGCCTGCGGTCATCGGCATAATCCCATATCCCATTCCCTGAATCCCATTACGAAAGACATTTACAATCGAAAGAAAGATAAATGACACCGCCGAGCATCGCAGAAATGTATCTACATAAGCAGTGATCTGACTCACATTCTCAGATACAAACAGTATAGTCATGGATTTTCCTGCAAAGAAGACCAGGATTCCCGTAACGATGGCATAGACTCCTCCCATCCAGGACGCGCTTGCGAATCCCTGACGGATTCTGTCTATCCTTCCTGCTCCCGCGTTCTGGGCACAATAGGTCGACATTGCTGTTCCCAGCGCGACATATGCCTGAGTCACGATCTGCTCGATCTTAGTAGCCGCCGAGAAACCTGCCACAGCCACAGAACCAAGCATATTCAATGCCGACTGCACCACAATGGTTCCTATTGCCGTGATCGAATACTGGAACGCCATCGGAAATCCGATCTTCATCTGCCATTTTGCAAGATCCCAGTCTATTCTCCAGTCTTCTTTCTGCAAATGCAGTTCCGGAACCTTTTTCACAATGTATACCAGACACAAAAAACCCGATATCCCCTGGGATATCACAGTCGCATACGCCGCCCCCTTTGCTCCCATATGAAAGACGATGATAAACAGTAAATCCAGTATAA
>CANODD010000170.1 GCA_947564705.1 uncultured Dorea sp.
CCCGCTGTCTGAAATTCAATAATTCAGGTATTCCTCCCTGCTTCATAAAATGATTCCTCCATTCAGGCTGTGCCCGCCCTGCACAGTCTTTTTCGTTTGATGTAGTATATAATATCATGGTGTGCACGTGAACGCAATCCGCTTTTTATACAAAAATCACAAATCAATTTTATCTATTATTCACAGGGAACTTCCTTTCGCACGCATTTTTACACACAAAACGCTGTGGGACATTATCGTCACACAGCGTTTCTCATTCTTTATTCAATTTTTACAATCGGATCTGTTACAGCTCCACTATTTCTTACGATTCTTAAAGTAATCGTCATGTACCTGTTTGATCACTCCGCTCAATGCGAACAGTGCAAGGATATTCGGGATAACCATCAAAGAGTTGAAAGTATCCTGCATAGTCCATACAAGCTCTACCTCTGCCAGTGAGCCAAGGAATACACATACGGCAACGATTACGGAATAGATCTTAACAGCCTTTGATCCGAACAGGTATTTGATATTCGCCTGACCGAAGAAATACCATCCAAGGATCGTTGAGAATGCGAAGAAGAACATACAGATCGCAATGAAGACGTCTCCACCCTTTCCATACAGCGTTGAGAACGCATACTGGCTGAGAGCCGCGCCTGTCTCGCCTGTAGGAATGGAATGTGTCATAATAATTACGAGAGCCGTAAGATTCAGGATAACGAATGTATCGATAAATACACCGATCATAGCAACGAATCCCTGCTCTACCGGATGGTTAACCTTAGCAACCGCATGCGCGTGAGGCGTAGAACCCATACCGGCTTCATTGGAGAACAATCCACGTGCAACACCCTTAGTAAGGGCAAGCTTAATCGTCGCACCGGCAGCGCCGCCGACGATAGAAGAAGGTGCGAATGCTCCTACAACGATCGCATGAATCGCATACGGGAACTCCTTAATGTTCACGATAATAACGATCAAAGAACCTACTATGTAGAAAGCCGCCATAACCGGAACGATCAGCTCCGTGATCTTCGCAATACGTCCGGTACCGCCTAAGAATACGAACAGAGCAAGCACTGCAAGGATGATACCCATGATCCACTGCGGTACTCCAAACGCGGTATTGAATGCCGCTGCGATGGAGTTGGACTGTACGGCATTACCCATGAATCCAAGTGCCAGTGTAATAAGAACGGCAAAGATACCTGCCAGTACCTTACCGAAAGTGCCGGAAAATGCTGCGCGGATATAATATACAGGACCTCCTGTCACTTCTCCGTCGTCGCCGACCTTCTTATACTTCTGCGCCATGATCGCCTCGGCATAGATCGTAGCCATTCCAAGGAAAGCCGCGATCCACATCCAGAAGATCGCTCCGGGACCGCCGATTGCAAGAGCCGTAGCAGCGCCGGCGATATTACCGGTACCTACCTGGGCCGCAATCGCTGTCGCAAGAGCCTGGAAAGAAGACATACCGTCCGCTCCGGCCTTGTCACCACTTTTCTTGAACATCCCGCCAAAGGTTCTTCTCATTCCTTCTCCGAAACCTTTCACCTGGATAAATCCAAGCTTTACGGTAAACCAGATACCGCCGCCAAGAAGCGCAACGATCAGAATGTAGTTTGACAGATAACTGCCTAATGTTGAGAAAATATTATTCAACATTGCTTCCATACTAAATTCCCCCTTTTGTATAGATAGATAGATAAATAGATAGATTGAATAAAAATTATTCATCTTCTCTATCATAACATTAAAAGGGAATTTATTCAATATATTGTTTCTTTATTTATTTTTTTATTTTTTCACTTGTAATTAATATTTATTTAATTATTATTTATAAATTAGTAACATTTTAAGACAATTCATCATAAAAAGTATATCCGCATCTTCCCGTTTCTTTCGTGTGGTACAATGCCTGATCCGCCTGATTAAACAGCTCGTCATGAAAACCATCCGTTGAAAACGCTATGCCCACACTCAAGGAATACTTTGGGAAGTCTCCCTGGGGATGCTGCAAGATCTCATTGATCGAATCAATCTTGTCACGGATGATCTGCTTATTATCTACGGTCATCTTCTCCATAACAATAGCAAATTCATCCCCGCCGATTCGCAGTACATAGTCTGCGCTCCTGAATTTCTCATCCAGAAGATCGGCGACCTTAATAAGCGCCTTGTCCCCCTTATCATGTCCATAATGATCATTAATCTCTTTAAATACATCCACATCCAGAAGCAGGAAAGCAAGCCTCTCTCCCGAATTACTAAAACGTTCCTTCAGCTGTTCGAAGGACTGACGATTCAAAAGACCTGTAACCGCGTCCCTTTCCGCTTTCTTTTTAAGTGTGCTTTGCTGCTCTAAAGTCATCGCATACACATTATTATATGTAGCCGCAAGATATCGGAACTCATAAGCGCCCGTAATATCCAGGAAATCATTTCTCCGAATACAGTTCACATAGATCCTGATAGGTCTTAAAATCAATACTGCTATCATAACATACGAAAAGACTACTAATATCACGATCAATACAGTATAGATACCCTGCTTGGTCAGCGCAATCTTCATCGCCGATTCACTTTCCCTCTGTTCTTTCTCACAGTTCTCCACCACATGTTTTGTGACACTCGACATCTTTTCCTCTATCCGGCGTTTCATATCCCGGTATTCGTCTCCGAATACCAGCTCCATAGCAGCCTTTGCTTTCTCTTCCTTTGTATCTGACAATTCTTCCTCCGTCAGAGAATATTCCCGGATTCTTGGCGAAAGATTCCGTTCGTCTTCATCTACCGACAGAGCCGAAAGCTTCATAGCATGTATCTCCAGATCCATCAGCTCATTGGACAGCCTCATGGCATCCCTGGACGCCTCCAGATCTCCGCCGTCTCTCCCCTGAAAATGCTCCTCCAACGCCTTCAAAGCCTGATCTCTTCTTTTCGTCTCCTCTGCTTCTGTAAAATATGCCTCAGCATATCTGCAATCCTTCGTGACTACATATAACCTCGCCTGATCAGTCAGATAATCTGAACCAAGCAGCAGATCCTTCGCTTCTTCCTGTACCAGAATATACTCCTGCGTTATGCGTGACAGCTCCCGGTGATTCTTCATTACATTGACGATACCATATCCGATCAAAGACGATACAATCAACAACGCGCTGACCATCCACAAACTGAAGGATTCTATGCGCACTCCTTTTAATTTGCCTGCGTATTCGCCATCTGGCATATGTTTGTCCACAACCTCTTCCTCCGATTTATTTATATCAAAAAAGCTGCCGAAAAATAATATTCACACAATATACTGAATTTACCAAAATCCCTTCTATATTGCGAAATGCTTTCATTCTCCGACAACTCTTTTTATCACTCTAAATTAAATCTAATCTTTTCCTCTTCCCTGCTTCAAACGGAAGATACAAAATCAAGAACCGCAGCCTCCACTGCAAAATACAGTTTATTTTAATAATACGAATATGATCAACGCCGCCACAATCACGATTGCAATACCAAGAATAATGAGCGGAAGCTTCGACATCTTCTCATCATCTTCATACCCATAATCATCGTCATCGTAGTCGTTATCATAATCATTATCATAATTATCTTCAATCTCTTCGCTGCGTCTTGTCTTCTGCTTTTTCTTCTTTCCCTTTCCGTCGCCTACTGCCAACATCTCATCATAAGCCTTGCGCATCTCTGCCTCGCGCTTTTTGCGGACATTCTTCGGTGGGATATTAGAATATGTCTGTTCTTCCTGTTCCTCATCCTCTTCTCTTCTTACTGCTTTCTTCTGGGGAACTTTAAACTTCTTTTTACAATTATAGCATAAGAGATAATTAGGATCTTTCTTGCCGGGTTTTAATTCCTGACCGCATATTGGACATTTCATCAGAATATGTTCCTCCTCTTAATGTAATATGATTGCGGTTATTATTCATTCTTATCGCAATTCCACGTATAAAGTTATTATACTATATTCGACATAAAATAGCAAAAAATATTTTCTTAATATAATGTGTTTTTCATACTCATATCAGTCGGCCGCCGATGAACCCTCTCTTGTCACCCTATGAAACGCGAATGTAAATACGATTCCCTTCGCCATAGACGACAGCGTAAGCGCCCACCAGATTCCGTCTTCCTGAAGCGCCGTTCCTGACAGGACGATTGCCAGCGGTATCCTGGCGCCGGTCAGAAGGATACTGATAATACTGCAAAGTTCTGTCCGTCCCAACCCTGACAACGCGCCCACCGTCATAAGTTCAATACACATGAAGGCTTCTCCGACTCCGAGAATCCGAAGGTAATTCACCGATACCCGGATCGCCTCCTCCTCGTGGAAGAATATCCGGGATAACGGTTCCGGAAGCAGGATAAAAACCAGCGTAATCACTGCTCCCCATACCGCGAGTGTCCAGAAGGAAATACGGTATCCCCTGCGAACCCGCTCCATCCGCCCGGCGCCGTAATTCTGCGCCGCAAACGCGTTGAGCGCAGCCGCAAATCCGTCCGCCGTATTCCAGGAAACAGCCTCCACCTGTCCTCCTACCCGCTGTACTGCCACTGCCGCCGGTCCGAACACCGAACACATCCTGGTCAATACCATGGAGATCATACAATACACCGTTCCCTGCAGCGCCGTAGGAACACCGATCCGAAAGATTCCTCTGTAATATTTCCGTTCTGCCCCTCCCAGGAAACGTATCTCTCTTAAAATATTATCCGGACGCTTCACGCATCCGACAAGCAAAACCAGCATCACGATAAACTGTGCCGTCACCGTGGCGGACGCCGCTCCTACTACTTCAAGCCGCGGAAACGGGCCCAGCCCCAGGATTAGGACCGGATCCAGAATCATATTGATCACAAGTCCGATGAAGTTCGCCCAAAGCGGCGTCTTAGAATCCCCCTGCGCCGTATATAAGCCTGTCAGGACTACCGACAGATAAGGAAAAAGAATCATACCGCAGGTAATCCTCGTATAGACTACCGCGCTCTCCACCGTCTTAGCGTCTTGAAGCCGGAATATCGCCACCAATCCCCTCGTACAGATCAGGCATACCGCGGCAAACAAAATTCCGAACACTACGACCAACTGGACCGAGGCCCTGGCATATTCTCTCGCCTCATCTCTTTTTCCCCGGCCAAGAGACTGCGCCACAAGCACCTGTCCACCCATCCTCGCCAGCGAAGCCAGGCCCTGCGAAAGCCATACATACATTCCTCCCACGCCGACTCCTGCAACGACTTTTGCCCCCAGCATACCAATCCATGCCATATCTGTAATACTATATACTGTGTTTAAAAAGGACGATGCCATAATGGGCATCGCCAACGTCACTAATGATTTTAATATCGGTCCTTCAATCAGGTTAACCTGTCTGCTCTTTTGCATCTTCCAATCCCTCTTCATCCTTCTCATCCTATTTTCCGACTGTCCAAAATATTTCCCGGATATCAATAACGCAGGAAAAATCCCATAAACCACTATTATTAATTCGAACCGCTTACCAATACTACTTCTACATCCTGACTCTTATACTCGCCGTCGTTTCCCGGCACCTGTATCGTCACGGTTACTTTCTCACCGATCTTATAATATTGAAGCTGTTCCTGAAGAGATTCCATACCGGTGACGCTGATTCCATTCAGCGCGGTGATAACAGAGCCCTTGGTAATACCTGCGCGGTCGGCCCCGCCGCCTTTGATACTCTCCGCGATATATACTCCGGTCGGCATATTGTACATCTGGGAGATATCCTGTGAGACATCCTCTCCACGGATACCAAGATATCCTCTCTCATTCTCCGCAACCTTCGTCCGCGTCTCCCGGTTCATCAGCGTCTCGATCGTCTCTCTCGCCTCTGAGACAGGAATTGCATAACCCATTCCTTCTACCGCATTCATCGCCGCCTTCGCGGTATTAATTCCAATGACTTCTCCCTTTGCATTCAACAGCGCCCCGCCGCTGTTTCCCGGATTGATCGCCGCGTCTGTCTGGATCAGGCTGCTGTCTATTCCGTCGATACTTCTTCCTGTGGCAGAGATGATTCCTCTGGTAACGGACTGCCCGTATCCAAGAGCATTTCCGATTGCGATAGCTTCCTCTCCTACCTGTATCTGCTCGGAATCCCCTAATGTCGCCACAGCGATCTTCTCCTTCGTGCTGCTTTTAATCTTGTCCAGCCCTACCGCTATAATTGCGAGATCTTTACCGGCATCCGTACCCTTCACATTCGCCTCCACGCTCTCCTCATCAATAAAGGAGACTGTAAGGGTATCGCTGCCCTCCACTACATGATTATTCGTTACGATCAGCAGTTCTTCATCATTTTGT
>CANODD010000171.1 GCA_947564705.1 uncultured Dorea sp.
CTTAAAATTTTTTTCGCAAAAAATTTTAAGCGTCAGAGTTGTCGGCTTGCACCTAAGCGTATACTACATATCACACTCTCTCATATGCATCAGGGCATGTCTGAAAAAT
Source organism: uncultured Dorea sp. (assembly GCA_947564705.1). Lineage (GTDB taxonomy): Bacteria > Bacillota > Clostridia > Lachnospirales > Lachnospiraceae > Sporofaciens. The sequence goes on from CANODD010000171.1 coordinate 110, forward strand.
GCTCTGGCAAACGGCAGATGAGATCAGTATCAGCAGGATATTTTTCACAATTTTTCATTATGGAGGTATGTGTATGGACGGACAGAATTGGTTGGAACTATTAAACAGACAGACCTGGCTTCGGCAAATACAAGAAACAAATCAATATACCGAAAAATATGGACTGACATTATCAGAAAAGGATACGGAAATTCTGCTTGCGGAAAAGAATCATACACTCAGGTCCGAGCAAAGAGTCGAATTCGGACAAAGTATCCTGCCCCAGATCATCTATGCTTTTTGTGACTCTTCTTTTATATCAAGCGATAACTATCTCGATACCCTGATCCGGTTACAGGAAATATTCTATCTCTACAAGAATGAGATGCAGGATGAGATTACAGACGAGGAATTGATTCACTTTATGCGTGAACAGTTTGAAACCGTGTGCTACGGGGATCTGGACTACCTTGAAGGAACCTGTCTCGATATCTTCGCTCAGGCGATCAGAGCCGGCTACAGAGGATATAAAAAGACTCGGGGTTACGGCGAATTTGAGAAATTCGACATTGTCCAAAGATGGGATGAGAAACTGTACTTAGAAACATTAAGAGAACTCTGCTGGAGGTAGCTATTATGGATTATCAGATGGAAGAATTACTCCCTGTCGTCTCTGAACTGGCGCAGAAATACACCGGTTACGAAAGCACATCTATTACATATGAAAAAGCACAGTCACTTATGGAGGCCGTTTTATTTTGCCTGAATGAGTATAACACATCATATATGAATACGAATAGTCTTGTATATAAGGATATCCCCGTAACAGAACAATATAATATAGGCGTAAAACTTTTATATGAAAAAGTAGAGAATATCCGGGAAATTTTTAATAAGATCTCCCTGCAATTTGAAGACTTCGGAGTTAAGTGCCTGTATGATACGGTGCAAAAGGGTATCCCGCAATTCCTGAAATGGTACGACATTAGATTTTGTCCCCAAGATACGATTCTGACTCTGGACTATCCGCTGCCTATTGATTTAAGTTCTCTGTCCGGGGCAGACGCCGTTTACGAATATATCCGCGCTATCCGGGCAGAGCAGATATTCCTGAGAGCCCTTGACCAGAACTATATCACATCGGTCTTAGAAATATATGACTCTGAATACCGGGAAATGATAGAAAACATATGCAGTATTGTATTGACTAATATGATCGGTCATATCGCAATTAAAAAACCCTTCCATGACGCCGGTTTTCTGTATGAAGAACATATTCAATTAACAAAGATATTTGGCGGAAAATCAATTGCAGACATAGAAGATATTATAAAAGAACTGATCCAGAATATCGTGAGCCGGTTTTATGAAAACGACATAGATGTACTGAAATATCTATGCCATGAGTCAAATAATATTGCAGTACGAATCCATACGGCGATTCAATATAAACAATTTCCTAAATAGGGCTTCTCAAAAACGGTCAATGGTTTATAATAATACATATAACCCATTGACCGGATCAGTCAGCGAGGTATTGCATATGAATGAGAAATTTTATTCTCTTCCGAATGAGAAGCGGCAGCGGATCATCAATGCCGGATTCCGCACCTTTTCCCGGAATTCTTACAAGAAAAGTCCGATGCAGGAGATTGCAGATGAAGCCGGGATCAGCAAATCTCTTTTGTTTCATTATTTTCACAATAAGAAAGACCTGTATCTTTTCTTATGGAATACGGCCGCTGATCTCACCGTTGAATATCTCACCCGTTACCATTGTTATGAGTCTGCGGATCTGTTCGAGATGATGGAGAGAGGAATGCGCGCAAAGTTTCAGCTCATGTGCCGCTATCCGGATATGACTGCGTTCGCCCTGAAAGCATTTTATGAAAAGGACGCCGCAGTCTGTAATGATATTCAGAAGAGTTATCGGGAACATTTTAACCGGAAAGCGGCAAATGCTCTTGCGAGTCTTAACCCGGAGGATTTTGTCCCCGGCCTTGACCTTAAGATGATGCACCGCCAGATCTACCTGATGTCCGTCGGCTATGTATGGGAACTATCGCAAAACGACGCTGTCCTGGATGCTGAAACTATGGAAAAAGATTTCTCGGAGATGCTGGCATTCTGGAAAAATGTATATCTGCGGAGAGATTCCTAATGCTTCACCCGGTCAGGAACCCTCATTCATTATTAATTGTTTGCCGGGCGTCTGCTTTTCCCGCTTTATCATTTTCTTAACCATATAGCCACCGACAGAATCATTCTGTCTGAAAGTCAACACTCACCAGAGAAAGGATACTCAAAATATATGGATGCTATAAAAACCATGTCTCTTACAAAATATTACGGTAAGTCAAAGGGAATTGAAGATATGAACCTGACGATAGAGCAGGGGGATTTCTTCGGCTTTATCGGGCCAAACGGCGCCGGAAAGAGCACTACCATCCGAACTCTTCTCGGACTGATCTCCCCCACGAGTGGAAATGCCCGGATTCTGGGAATGGACATCATAAAACAACGGGAAGACATCCTCTCCCAGGTCGGCTATATGCCGTCGGAGGCGTCCTTTTACCGTAATATGCGGGTGAGAGATGTGATTAAATTCTCTGCCGATCTCCGGCACAGGGATTGCTCCAAAGAAGCCGGGTACTTATGCGGACGCCTGGAACTGGATACGAGCAAGAAGATCCGGGAACTGTCCCTTGGCAACCGCAAAAAGGTATCTATTATCTGCGCCCTGCAGCATAATCCTGAACTTTGCATCCTGGATGAGCCGACAAGCGGCTTAGATCCCCTGATGCAGCGGGAATTCTATGCCATACTGGAAGAACGCAACGCCAAAGGCACTACCATATTCGTATCTTCCCATATTCTCTCGGAGATCCAAAGGTACTGCCGGCACGCGGCGGTCATCAGAGAAGGCCGCCTGTTAACCTCCGACACTACGGAAAATCTCGGACATACCGATACCAAACGGGTCCGTTTAAGAGGCGTCTCCTCACTTCCTGATCTTCTGCATATTAAGGATGTACAGACAGACGGTGATTCCTTAAGCTTCCTGTACGGAGGAAAGCTGGATATTCTTCTGAATACTCTGGCCGGGCTTCCGCTGACGGACGTCTCCATCACCGAACCTGATCTGGAAGAGATCTTTATGCATTATTACATTGATACAAAATAGCCTTGTGCGCCTGCCAGACGCCAAAGACGTTTGTCCGGCACTTTAACCGTAAAGGGGGATTTGATATGACTCTGATAAAACACGAATTAAAGCAGGGACAGGCCACTCTGCTCATATGGACGTCTGTAATCGGGTTCATGCTTGCTGCCTGTATCCTGATCTACCCGGAGATGGGGACGCAGATGAGCGACGTAGGCTCCATGTTCGCCGAGATGGGAAGCTTCTCCGCCGCCTTTGGCATGGACAGGCTGAATTTCGGAGAATTCATGGGATTCTTCGGCGTTGAGTGCGGCAATGTCCTTGGACTTGGAGGCGCGTTTTTCTCGGCTCTTCTTGGTATCTCCGTCTTAGCAAAAGAAGAGAAGGAACAGACAGCGGAATTTCTGCTCACCCACCCAATAAGCCGCAGAAAAACAGCAGCACAGAAGCTGGTTTCCGTCCTGCTGCAGATTATCATTCTGAATATCATCGTTATCGCCGTTACGTTCATCTCCATATGCATGATCGGAGAAGAACCCGAGATACGTCCGCTTCTCCTCCTGTTCCTTGCTTATTTTATACTTCAGGTGGAGACTGCAGCCATATGCTTTGGAATCTCCGCTTTCATAAGCCAAAGCGGTCTGGGAATCGGACTCGGCATAGCTGCGCTCTTTTATTTTCTGAACATCATCGCCAACCTGACCGAGGATGCAAAGTTCTTAAAATATATTACACCCTTCGGCTATACGGAAAGCGCGGATATTATCGCCGACAAATGTCTGAAAACAGAGTACCTGTCCGTGGGCCTGGTATTGACCGCACTGGGAATCGGGATCGGATTCTGCAGGTATTGCACTAAGGATATCCATTCATAGATTCTGCAATGCCCCTGTGTGCCGATCCGGACACTCTTTCTAGGATTGGAGACGTACATCTGGCACAGATAGCGAGTGCAGAATTCACTGTTAATTACGCAATGGTTTACTAGTATGGCTCATAGTCTCCAAAATTCCAAAGGCCGAACCCACCGTTCCGCCCTTAAGAAGCAGCTCTCTTGCCTTTCTCTGCAGGCTGGTTCTTTGGGGCAGATCTGTATATTCCGTATCTGCCGGAACCTGAAACAGCCATTCTATATATTCCGTATCTTCCCGGTCTTCCCTGATGATATCGAATCGGTCCTGAAAAGATAGTATATTCGATTCTCCTGACAGTAAAGGCCTCAGGGCCGGCGCCATCAGCCAGGAATTACATGTGTATCTGCTGTACTCATATTCTTTGTAATAAGTTCCAAAGAACAGCTCTGCCTGTCTGAAAGAAGCATCTACGGACTCACTCGACAAATTTGCGTCCGACGGAATATGAAGACCGATCACCTTCTCTCCTTCATACTCCTTAAACTGGTATTCCAGCGCTCCGATCCGGAAGATATTCATGCTGACCTGCCTGTAAGTCCACCATCCCCTGTCGAAAAACATCCTCCCGTTTTTCTCCCTGCACTCCTCGATAAATCTGGTAAAACATCTCATCGTATCTATATATATGTTCTTCGGGATCTTTTTTTCCTCATACCGCCTGAATAGTCTCCGCGCACATTCCAACTGGCAGTACAGCATCTTCAGTTGGTCTGTATCTTCCTCAAAAAATGCTTTCAGATCTCGATAAGACTGCTGTGCTGTGTTTATATTCATCATCCCGTCCAGGTACTTCTCCGCCTGAATCAAATCCACCTGACCGCCGATTACTTCCAGTTTCTCAATAATCTCTGGCTGCAGTCTGATCCATTCATACATCTCTCTGGTATTAAATCCGTCATTTATCCGGTCCATTCTGATTCCTCCTAATCTAATTTCCTGGTAAAGACTCCATACCCCGGAAAATATTTTTCTATATCGCTTAAGTTTCATTGATATACGATAAGTATAACAATTTCATATAAAAAACACAAATATAAAAAAGCATATGAAGTCAACCAACATTGACGAAGAAGATATAAAAACCAGTATAAAACCAGTCGAAATTCTCTTTACAAAAATACTACTATATAGTATAATCCTGTAAGGGAGGAATTTGCTTATGGATATTCAAGGCGGTAATATCATTTCACAAATCAAGCGCCTCAGCGACCGGATCTTCGAACGGATACTGTCAGAAAAAAACATTGATGCATTTAACGGCGCACAAGGACGGATTCTCTACGTTTTATGGCAGACCGAACACATCTCACTGCGAGAACTGTCCGACAGAACCGGGCTTGCTGCAACGACGCTTACCAGCATGATCGACCGCATGGAATCAGCAAAGCTCGTGAGACGAATTCCGGATAAAGGCGACCGCCGAAAAACCCTGCTTACCTTGACAGACCGGTCCAGACTGCTGCAGCCGGATTATATGGAGGTGTCTGCCCATATGACCGATATCTTCTATGCAGGCTTTTCAAAAGAAGAGATACGGCAATGTGAAGTGATGCTTAGACGAATTCATGAAAATCTGAAGCAATATAATTAATTTCCTCATACAGATGAAAGGAGTTACAACGATGAACGCAAATGTAAGAGACTATGTAGTTGGAAAAGTAAAGGAATTAATGGACGCACCTTCTTGCTGCAAAGAGGCGAAGGATGCTGCAAAAAATTGGCTGGATGCCATTGATACCGATAAGGAAGTGGAAGCTGCAAAGAATCTGATCGCGGAACTTGAGGAAGACATTATGCCTATCGACGGCCTGATCGCTTTCGCCGGATCAGAAGCTGGCGCCCAGGTATTCGGTGAAGATACGGCAAAAAATGTTCTCGCCCATGCAGAAGAAATCAAAGCTTCCGGAGCAAAATATTGCGACTGCGCGGCGTGTGCGGCATGCGAAGCCATTCTTGAGAAAAAGGATGAGATATTATAATAGTTTTAGAATCAATGCTAACAACTTAGTAGTGGTATGACATTACAACAGGATTAAGCTATTGAACCAACAATAATAGATGATAGGAATGATAAAAATACACTAAAAAAGGGCG
>CANODD010000172.1 GCA_947564705.1 uncultured Dorea sp.
GAGCATCTGCCTTACAAGCAGAGGGTCATAGGTTCGAGCCCTATAGGTCCCATTTATGATGTAAGAACATCATAAGGAATGCCGCAGTGGCGGAACTGGCAGACGCACAGGACTTAAAATCCTGCGGGACTTATACTCCCGTACCGGTTCGATTCCGGTCTGCGGCATTGGTCATAGAAAAGGTAATTCGTAACAGAGTTACCTTTTTTATTTTAACAAATTTCTAATTCATAAACTCCTAACTATCTCCTCATAATCCGGCAGCATACTTTTCTAAACAGATTCCCTGAGAATTTAATATCTTATTGTGAAAAAAGAAATGTACAGGTATAATGAAAATAGGTATTTCAGGCTAAAGTAAATAATATAAGGAACAGCGGATACCTAAACAAGAAAAAGACTGGAAGGTAACAGATAATGGGAAATTATATAAACCCCGGGAATAACGGATTTTCTGAAATCAGGAATGACGTTTATGTAGATAAGACCGCCCTGATAAGCCAGATTAATCAAATTATAAACACACCGAGACGTTTGATCTGTATCAGCAGACCCCGCCGTTTTGGAAAATCCTTTGCCGCCCAGATGTTGTGCGCTTATTATGGCAAAACCTGTGATTCATCAATGCTTTTTGACGACTTGGCGATTGCCGGTGATGCACAGTACCGAAATCATCTGAATCGATATGATGTGATATATCTGGATATGACAGAAGTAATCGGAGAAGCTACGATTACGGACATTGTACCCTATATTCAAAGGAATATCGTCAGGGAATTGGCCGAACAGTATCCGGCGCTGAAAGTTGCAGAAGGCTTTGCTGCAACTCTGGCCAATGCAGCAAAGACAGCGAAAAATAAATTTATTATGATCATTGACGAGAGGGATGCTCCGATCCGAGAGGCAAAAGAACATCCTGACTTACAGAAAAAATATCTTGAATTTCTGCGTTCTTTATTCAAAAACAGCGGAATGACAAGTAAAATATTCGCGGCAGCATACATGACTGGTATCCTGCCCATTAAAAAAGACGGATCTCAGTCCGCCATATCTGATTTCTGGGAATATTCTATGATTAAACCAAGGCAGTTCGGAAAATATGTCGGATTTACAGAGGATGAGGTAAAAAATCTCTGCTGCAGATATGGCAGTAATTTTGCAAAGATGAAGCAATGGTATGACGGATATTCCTTCCAAAATCTGGCTTCCGTCTACAATCCCAATTCCGTTATGAAAGCCCTCTTTAATCATGATTTTGATTCCTACTGGACACAGACCTCTGCCGCAGAAAGTCTGATGGGATATATCAACCTTGATTTTGACGGATTAGGCAAGACGATTGCGGAATTAATCGGCGGAGTGGAGGCAAAAGTAGATACAAATGGCTTCGCAAACGATCTGGTGACATTCCGAGACAGAAATGATGTGCTGACGCTGTTGATTCACCTGGGATATCTGGCCTATAATGACGAAACACAGACCGTACACATACCAAATAAAGAGATTCGCCTGGAATTCGCCAAAGCCGTACGGCAGACAAAACGGAATGATACTATATTATAACAATGAACAAGCGCTGCGCAGTGTGATTAAACGAGCCTATCTGAGTCACGGAGATGAATACCTGATGTTCGAAGAATTACCGGCAGGTTCCGGTTACGCAGATATTGTGTATCTACCCAAAAAAAGATCTATACTGCCGATCCTGGTCATCGAACTAAAGTGGAATCAGTCTGCCGAAGGCGCTATTGCGCAAATCAAAGACCGGCGATATCCGGAAGCATTCAAAGGATACGAAAGCGATATCCTACTGGTGGGAATCAGCTACAACCGTGAGGCTCCGGCAGGTGAAAGAAAGCATCAGTGCAAGATAGAAAAATATACTGCGCAAGACTAATAGCATTCTATGATAGCAAAAACACAATAATGATAAGCGGGTTTGCCAGACTAAAGACATAAGCCTGGCAAACCCGCCGGAATTCTTCTTGATTCTGTCAAACGCCGCCGAAGCAGAAGTTTACTCTCCGATCATCATCTTAATGATCTCCTCATTCGTCTCCCGCATTCCTTCTTTCCCGAGACGCCCGATATTCATAATCGTTGCCTCCACGCCTTTTGTTACGATACCGTCTCCGGCATGGAATTCCTGCCCTCTTAAGTACATATTATATCCCAGGATACCCGCGTCCACAGACGCCGCTATCTTCGCGGCACAGGACGCTTTCGCCCCGTCGCATACCATGCCTGATACGATCGCCAGTGCATTGACCACCGTATGTACTGCCTCCTCATATCCGCCGCCGCAGAGGTAAGCAATTCCCGCGCCTGCAGCCGCCCCCGCGCTGACGGCGCCGCAGTATGCAGAGAGTCTTCCGATTCCCGTCTTCTGATGGATCGCCACCAGATTAGACAGCACCAGCGCACGGTAAGTCTTCTCCTGTCCGGCCTCCTTCTCCTTCGCGTATTCCAGCACCGGCAGAGAACAAGTCATCCCCTGGTTTCCGCTCCCCGCATTGATGATCACAGGCAGCTCACAGCCGTTCATACGGGCATCCGAACCGGCCGCCGCCATTGCCTTGGCACGCGTCCGCACATCCGATCCGTAAGTATCCAGAATCACACTCCCTATATTCGCTCCATAATCCCCGCGCAAACCTTCCTCTGCAATCGCAGTATTATATTCAATCTGCCGGTCGATCACTTCCTTTATATCCGCAATATCCACCATATTGGCAAAGTCCCATATACTCTCCATATCCAGAAGACTCCGGTCCGTCAGTCCTTCTTCGCTCTCTCCCTCCACAGGAACCTCCAGAAGCTTCTCGCCGTCCTTCTCAATCAGCACGATATTCGTATGATAGTTTGCAATCCGCACCTTCACATAAGAATCCCCTTTGAACACGATCACAATGATATCAAACGTAATCTCATTGTCGATATGCTCCACACTGACCGGAACCTTCTCCAGAAATTCCACCATCTGCTTCGTCTGCTCTTCGGACACCTCAGCGATCACTTCCAGCTCCTTCTCGGCTTTCCCGGCGATGATCCCTGCCGCCGCTGCAGCCGGAATCCCCTTCAGATGGTTCGTGTTGGGGACGATCACGCTCTTCACGTTCTTGATAATACTTCCGCTCGCCCCGATACTCACTTTATCAGGGATACATCCTAATACTTCCCTTGCCTTTGCCGCCGCATAAGCAAGAGCAATCGGTTCCGTACATCCCATAGCCGGAACCAGTTCCTCCTTTAGAATTTGAACATATGCCTGATATTTCTCATCCGTCCTTTGCACGATTTTCCTCCTTCCGGAACCTGGAAATGCGGAAAAATCCATGCAGGCATCTGCTTTTCCTGCTGCTCGATCTCAATATCCGGCAGACTGCCGGAAAATTCTTCCCCGTAATCTGTACACCCTAATCTCAGGACAGTCTGCCGGATTGCCTGAACACATAATCCACACACGGTTCCGTACAATATTTTCTTTCATTATAAGAAAATATTGAGAATTTTGCAACTGTTTACAATCCTAATTGTCTTAAGCGTATTGTTTTAAGCGTATTGTTTTAAGCATATTGTTTTAAGCGTGTTGACTTAAGCGCTTATGGCATTCCCCGTGTACAACTGATAGTACCTTCCTTTCTCTTCAATCAACTGTTCATGCGTCCCTCGTTCTATGATCCGCCCCTGTTCCAGTACCATAATACAATCAGAATTTCTAACGGTCGACAGCCTGTGAGCGATCACGAACGTCGTCCTCCCGTTCATCAGCTTATCCATTCCATCCTGTACGATCCGTTCCGTTCTGGTATCGATAGAGCTGGTAGCCTCATCCAGAATCAGCACAGGCGGATCTGCTACAGCCGCCCGGGCGATCGCAAGAAGCTGTCTCTGCCCCTGGCTTAAGTTCGCCCCGTCTCCGGTGAGCATAGTATCATACCCCTCAGGCAGCCTCCGGATGAACCCGTCTGCATTGGCAAGCTTTGCCGCCGCGATCACCTCATCATCCGTCGCGTCCAGTTTCCCGAACCGTATATTTTCCCTCACGGTTCCGGTAAAAAGATGCGTATCCTGAAGTACGATTCCAAGGGAACGCCGCAGATCATCCTTCTTGATCTTATTGATGTTGATACCGTCATACCGAATCTTACCGTCCTGGATATCATAGAAGCGATTGATCAGGTTCGTGATCGTCGTCTTGCCCGCGCCGGTAGAACCCACGAACGCAATCTTCTGTCCCGGCTCGGCAAAAAGCTTCACATCATGGAGTACGATCTTATCATCGTTATATCCAAAATCAACCCCATTGAACACGACGTCTCCCCTGACTTCTACATAATCAACGCTTCCGTCCGCCTGATGCGTATGTTTCCACGCCCATCGTCCGGTCCTCTCCTCGCTTTCCTTAAGTACCCCATCTACTTCTGCGGCATTGACCAGCGTCACGTAACCCTTATCCTGTTCCTCCTTCTCATCCAGCAGCCCAAAGACACGCTGCGCCCCCGCCATCGCCATAACGACCGCGTTCAACTGTTGGCTCACCTGATTGATCGGCATACTGAAGCTCTTGTTAAATGTCAGGAAACTTGCGAGACCGCCGAGGGTAAAACCGCCCACATGGTTCAGCGCAAGTATACCGCCCACGATTGCGCACACCACATAACTGATGTTGCCAAGCTGCGCATTGATAGGTCCCAGGAAATTCGCAAATGTATTCGCCCGATCCGCGCTGACGAACAGGCGGTCGTTCAGCTTCTTAAATTCCTTCTTGTTTTCTTCCTCATGACAGAATACCTTGACCACTTTCTGCCCGTTCATCATTTCCTCGATATATCCGTTCACCGCTCCGAGATTTGCCTGCTGCTCCATAAAATACTTTCCGCTTCTTCCTGCCGCCGCCTTAGAGCCTGTAATCATGATCGCTACCATTACAAGCGTCACAGCCGTCAGAGGAACACTTAAGATCAGCATACTGACGAACACACTGACGACCGTGATCGCACTGTTAACTACCTGCGGGATACTCTGGCTGATCATCTGCCGCAGGGTATCGATATCGTTGGTATAGACCGACATAATATCCCCATGCGCATGCGTGTCAAAGTATTTGATCGGCAGCCTCTCCATATGTTCAAACAAATCATCCCGAAGCGACCGGAGCGTCCCCTGGGTCACATTTATCATAATCCGGTTATATGCATATGTAGAAATGATTCCGACTCCGTAAAATGCAGCCACCCGCATAATCGCATGCATAAGCGGCGTAAAATCCGGCGTATCCGTCATAAGAAACGGTGTGATATAGTCGTCGATCAGATTCTTCATAAACATCGTCCCCTGGACATTTGCAAGTACACTGACAAAGATCAGCGCAATCACGATCATGTAATGGAACTTATAAGTCCGGAATACATAGGTCATCAGCCGTTTAAATATCTTCATAGGATTCTTGACCTGAGGTTTCATACCCCTTGGCCCCCTGTTCATTGGTCCCGGCATATCTACTCACCCGCCTTTTCATCAAAATCTCCGCCGCCGCTGGTCTGTGATTCATAGACCTCGCGGTAGATGGCATTATCCCTCAACAGTTCCTCGTGAGTTCCAAATCCGTCCACACATCCGTCCTCCATCACGATAATCCTGTCCGCATCCTGGATGCTCGAGATACGCTGAGCGATGATAAGCTTCGTCGTATCCGGAATCTCTTCCCGGAATGCTTTACGGATTCTGGCGTCGGTAGCCGTATCCACCGCGCTGGTACTGTCGTCTAAGATCAAGATCTTCGGCTTCTTAAGGAGCGCCCTTGCGATACATAGCCTCTGTCTCTGTCCGCCTGACACATTGCTTCCGCCCTGTTCGATATGTGTCTGATAACCCTCCGGCAGCCTCCTGATAAATTCATCCGCACACGCCTGGCGGCAGGCTTCCATGCACGCTTCTTCCGACGCGTCCTGATCGCCCCACCGCAGATTATCTAAGATAGAACCGGAGAACAAGACGTTATTCTGAAGCACCACGGAAACCTGGTTTCTCAGAACCTCCATATCATATTCCTTCACATTCCTTCCGCCGACCAGCACCTCTCCGCCCGTAACGTCATACAGACGGCTGATCAGATTCACAAGACTGGTCTTGGCGCTTCCGGTCCCGCCAATAATACCAAAACGGAAGGTACCCGCCAGCGATGAAGCAGTGCCAGCCATATGTGG
>CANODD010000173.1 GCA_947564705.1 uncultured Dorea sp.
TTCCTGATATTGCGCACGCAAAGCTTCTGCCTCTCGTTCTGCTTTCTCTCTGGCTTCCCGTTCCCTCTGTTCGATTTCCGCAATGATTCTTTTCTGCTCTTCTTCGATCTTCTCTTTGGTGGAAACCATAATCCTGTCAGGCACCACTTCCAATGTATCATCCTGTATCTCCAATATATGATTTTCCTTTGTGCCCATGATCATCTTTCCTCCCGGCTGTGAAGGCGCCGCTTCACTGGTGAACCCTGCCATCAATGAACAAGCCGAGACGACGGCAACCACCGAATTCATTTTTTTACTTTTTATCATCAATTTATATCCTCCTATTGTTACAATACATGAATATTGTTTTAATAAAGTATATTCATTTTTTTAAACTTTATTACAAATATTACAAATTTATTACATGTTGTTCACAACGAAGGATATGGTATCACGTCTCTTTGTATCTGTCAACAAAAAATCGAAATTGGCTTCAGCTCCCAAAAATACAGAATTTATCCATCCCCGCAATTATTTGCCCCTCTTTCCGGCTGAACTACCGTGCCCGTCAAAGACAAAACCGCCTGATTTAAAGTTTTTCAACCTCAAATCAGACGGTTTATTTATTCGTATTGCCAATAAATCGTAATCTTATTATTCTCCGGCTCATCCATATACTGATAACGCACCTCTGTTAATCCATACTTCTCTGCCAAATCCTGCGCCGCCGCTTTAATCACATTCTGGAATACGTCGTCATGCGCCTCATTATAAAGATCCCGGTTTGCAAATTTTATTACCGATGGATTGCCCTTGGCCGCAATCACATCCTTCATTTTCAACAGAGCCGTGCTTCCGTCATAAGAATCATAATACATTCCATTCATCACATAGTAATTTCTGTCCATCTTTGTACAGGCCGGAAACTGTGCGTCTGTATCCGGAGTATGGCTCTTTAGCAGCTCCTCGTCATTGCAAAGCATATAATCATAGCTGATATTCTGGAGCTGGCTTACTTCTTCTCCCTCCGCCTCCTGAAACACAGGATCCCCCCATGTCACATCCACATAATAATAATCCCCGTCACATTTTACCAGATTCCATGCATGATTCTGTCCGGTGCTCGTAGTGCCCGTCACATAAGTGCAGAACACACCAAGTCTCTCTAAAAGATACTGAGCCGCTTTCGAATACCCTGCGCAGACGGAACGCTGATGCTTAAACACACTATAGATATTCTGGTTATCCGGCGCCGCCATATCGTAATCGACGGTATTCACAATGTACTCATATACATACAGAATCTTCTGATATTCCGAGCTCTCCTCCGGAGCCTGTACCAGACACTCCTCTATGGCGGAAGCCATCTCCTCCTCCATGATCCCTTTTGCCGTCTCATTATAGGAATATGTCGGCTGTAATACCGTATATGACTCCTCCCCTTCATAAGATGTGGCGGTTATCGTACCGTCACACCAGAAGATCTCCGGATAATCCTTCAGAATATACTGAAAAATTGTGTTTGCCCGTTCCGCGTCGGAAGTATGGACAAAGATTTCTTCTCCGTTTTCCCGGATTCCATCCAGAATCTCTCTGTATACCAGTCTTTCCTCTTCCTCCAATTGCTGATAATAGAATTTCTGTACGGTTTCCTCCTCCGATATTACTACCTCCTGGTAGGGAACCTTGTCGGGCATGATGAACTTTTTTTCAATCTTTTTTACCACATCGACATTCGTACCAATTCCATAAGAAATGCTGAGTACTGCGATAATCAGGCATAAAAATCCTCCAAGCGCCACAAATGTATGTAGGCACCCCGTCTTTTTTCGTCTTTTCCTCATACTTACTCCTCACTTATATAGATTGTCTTATCTTAATAATCTACCACTATTATATTCAATTTTCCGAAAATATACAATATCAGGAACAATTTCTTCCCTGACTCATATTCTGACAGTAACAGAGTTTACTATGAGGTAATTCTATGAACGACATATATATATCACAGCAGGATACCCCCGATAAGGGAAAACTTCAGATCAATATTACATCTGAGATCACTTCCTATCCCGTCGCAGATGCTTCCATATCCATCTCCTATACCGGAGTTCCGGACAGCCGGATCGAACAGCTTACAACCGATTCCTCCGGTCAAACCGAAACGATTGAACTGGAAGCGCCGCCTTTAGATTACAGCCTGGACCCGGAAAATGAAAACCAACCCTATTCTGAGTACACGCTTCAGATAGAAGCTCCGGGCTTCGAACCTGTCAGTATTGCCGGAGCAGAGATCCTCCCTTCCGTAACTGCTATCCAAAACATATCCCTTCGGCCGCGGGATACACAAGAAATTTCTGAAAATGTCTTTGTTATCCCTGCACATACTTTATATGGTACTTATCCGCCGAAAATACCCGAAGATGAGATAAAACCAATTAACGAGACGGGGGAGATCGTCCTAAGCCGTGTCGTAGTACCCGAGTATATCGTCGTCCATGACGGAAGCCCGCGGGATACTACGGCTCAAAACTATTATGTGAAATATAAGGATTATATCAAGAATGTCGCATCAAGTGAAATCTACGCCACCTGGCCCGCAAATACGATCCGGGCAAATGTACTGGCCATTATGTCCTTTACACTGAATAGAGTATACACGGAATGGTACCGCAATCAGGGATATGAATTTACGATTACCTCCTCCACTGCTTTTGATCACAAGTGGATCCCGGAACGCAATATCTTCAATACCATATCCGTGATCGTAGACGAACTCTTTTCAAACTACCTCTCGCGCCCGAATGTCAAACAGCCCATCCTGACACAATACTGCGACGGAAGACAGGTTCAATGCCCAAACTGGATGACACAGTGGGGGTCCAAGTCTCTAGGCGATCAGGGTTACTCCGCCATCGAGATACTTCGCTACTATTACGGCGCCAACATGTACATCAACACCGCCGAAGCCATCTCCGGTATTCCCGCCTCCTGGCCGGGTTATAACTTGGAAAACGGTTCACGCGGCGATAAAGTCCGTCAGCTCCAAGAACAGATCAACGTAATCGCCGGAGCCTATCCGGCAATCCCCAAGATCGCGGCAGACGGAATCTACGGTCCTGCCACTTCCGCCGCCGTTCGTAAGTTCCAATCCGTATTTGGTCTGCCTGCGACAGGCATCACAGATTATAAGACATGGTACAAAATATCGGAAATCTATGTTGGAGTCTCCCGGATTGCCGAATTAGTCTGAGATCTTTTTCTTGAACCGGCAATGCATTCACTGACGCCTGACACATACTTCCAGAAATCAAATACCCCGCGCAAGCTAAAGGATATTAAAATCCCATCAGCAAACCACGGGGTATTTAGCATTATGAATTCAACATCCCGGCAAAATCTGCCAGCACTTCCGAGATCTTGATCTGCTGCGGGCAGACTGCCTCACAGCTTCTGCATCCCACACAAGCAGACGGCTTCTTGTCATCCGGTACAGCCATAAGCGCCATCGGTGCGATAAACCCGCCTCCTGTGAACTTATGTTCATTGTAAAGATTCAGCATAGACGGAATATCAATACCCTGCGGACAATGGCTCGTACAATAATGACAAGCCGTACAAGGCACGCCGTTCACCATCTTATCAGCAATTGCAAGAATTTCCTCCCTCTCCTTAGAATCAAGGGGTTTCTCACTTTCAAAAGTATGTATATTCTCTTCTAATTGTTCATAATTCGACATTCCTGAAAGAGTTACGACCACCTCCGGAATCGACTGCAGGAAGCGGAACGCCCAAGCCGGGATCTTCTCCTCCGGGCGAAGCTCTTTCAGCTTATTGGCATTTTCTTCAGAAAGTGAAGCTAATGTTCCGCCGCGGAGCGGCTCCATTACCCATACCGGAATATCATATTCCTTCAATAACTCTACCTTCGCCTTTGCCTCCTGGAACTTCCAATCCACATAATTCAATTGAAGCTGACCAAACTCCATATGCTTCCCGTATGCTTCCAGGAAACGCCTCATTACCTCAATACTGCCATGGGCAGAGAACCCCAGATGACGGATTCTGCCATTTTCCTTCTGCTTCATCAGATACTCAAAGATCCCATATTTCTCATCTAAATATTCATTGATATTCATCTCGCAGACATTGTGGAACAGATAGAAATCAAAATAAGAAACCCTGCACTTTTCCAACTGCTTTTCGAATATCTCTTCTACCTTTTCCATATTAGCAAGATCATATCCCGGGAACTTTGTCGCAAGGTAAAATTTTTCACGCGGATATTCACTTAGCACCTTCCCCATAACCAACTCAGAATTACCGCCGTGATATCCCCATGCCGTATCAAAATAATTGACTCCCTGCTCAAACGCATACTTTACCATCTTTGCAGTTGCTTCTTCATCAATCTTCTGATCATCGCCGTCTATAACGGGAAGACGCATCGCTCCCATACCAAGCGCTGACAACTGCAAATCCTGAAACTTCTTATAAACCATATCCTTCTTCCTCCTTTGTCTAATATGTCCTCTCAGACTCTCGCCTGCACCTGCTTTACTGAGGGCACATTTCCTTCACTGTCTACCGATCATGCTTTTCAACGGATCATATCCACAATCAATGTCTCTGAAAACACCTCCCTCTAATACCAGACCAACTTCCCCGTCTTTACCGCCTTATCATAGCAGGAAATCTTATAATCCAGTCTTTCCATAGTCTCCTCCATAATCCTTATCTGCGATACAAGCTGCTGCCTCTGCTTAAGCAGCAGATCACGTCTCTCGCGGAATGTCTCATCGCCGGACTGGCACAGTCTGACATATTCCGTCAGAGCTTCTATCGGAAGACCGGCGCTTCTCATACAGCCGGCCAGCTCTACCCATTCACAGTCTTTCTCTGTATAATCTCTGAAACCACTCTTGGTCCGATGTACCGGAGGGAGCACCCCCACACGTTCGTAATACCTGAGTGTATCCTGAGAAATTCCATATTTTTTGCTTACTTCCGAGATCGTCATGTACCCACCTACATCCTTTTTTTCTTCATCCATGTCCAGTGTACCACTTAGAGTCCACTCCAAGTCAAGCGGAATTATTTCTGATTGAAAACTAGACAAAGTTCAGGCGCCTTTACTTCGAAATTAATGCAACGCTGTACTAGAAAAATATCCTCCTGATATCGTTGTACATGACAAATACCATCAGTACCATCAGCAGCATAATTCCCACCAGATGTACATATCCTTCTTTTTCCGGCGGAACCCTCTTCCTTCTTATCGCCTCTATAAACAAAAACACCAGTCTTCCGCCGTCCAACGCCGGTAAGGGCAATAAATTCATAACGCCCAGATTGGCAGTTAATAAAATTGCAAGATTCATCAGTTCTACCACTACAACAAAGATTCCATAAGATTTACTTTCCTGATAGGTTGTACCTACCACATCTACAATTCCCACCGGTCCGGATACCTGATCTATTCCTACCTGTCCGGTTATCAACATCTTAAGGCTCCCCAGCGTGACATCAATCCAGTATTTTACTTCATATACCCCGTATTTCATCGCCGTCAGAATATTCGCTTTCGTATACCCCGAACTTGTAATTCCCAGCCGATAATATCCAGCCTCCTCATCCTTCTTTGGCTGAAGCAGTACGGTCTTCTCCTTACCTTCATGGCTATAGGTTATTTCTATCTCCTCTCCCTGATGGAACTGATTATACATGCTTATCTCCCGGAAGATATGCACCTTTTGATTTCCCAGTTTCACAATCGTATCGCCTGGCCCTATCCCCGCTTCTTTGGCCGGATATCCTTCCTCCACCGAATCAACCACCGGCTTATCGTATCCCACCAGGCCAATCAAAATCACGGCGAATATAAACGCAAGTATAAAGTTAAAAACCGGTCCCGCCACGATAACCGAGATCCGCGCCCATACAGACTTGTTATTAAAATTCCCCGGTGAATCTGTCGCTTCATCGTCCTCTCCCATAGCACAGAAACCGCCAATCGGCAGAACATGAATCGCATACTTCGTTCCTTTATATTCCCGGGCATACAGGGTCGGACCCATCCCAAGCGCAAATTCCTGTACGTCTATTCCATTTTTCTTTGCCAGCAGAAAATGTCCCAATTCATGAAAGAATACAATAAAACTAAAGATAATGATCGCCAATACAATACCCAATTTATGAGTTACCTCCTACTTCTAATCCTGTCATAC
>CANODD010000174.1 GCA_947564705.1 uncultured Dorea sp.
GCTTTGTTTGATGAAGAGAAGATCATGCGTACCCATATAGCAAGCGAAAAGAAAGAAACAGCAAGGAAAGCTGCGGAAAAGATGTTGAGGTTGGGGAAATTGTCTGCAGAAGAAATTGCAGGCTGTTTTACGGAGCTGTCTGTGGAGGACATTCAGGAAATTGAAAAAGGGTTGCTTCAAACGGTATAATAATTTGAAAGTAAGCAGACACACAAGAAAGAATATTGGAATCCCCGGCTGCAGATGGATACAGCCGGGGTTATTTATATGGAGGGCAAAGTGAAAGCATCAGAACTGATAGGAAAAGTACACACTGCTGTCTATTCTCTCTTGAATTCAGTCGTTTTGTTTTCTACAAACAAAGAGTATCCTCCAACTAATTCAAATCTTTCTAATCTAATAATTATTATAATCATTATTATTATAATTATTCCTGATTTTTACAAGTAGAATCTGTGTTTTTTGAGAAAGCTATTTTGAGAAAGCATCACTTACAAGAAAAAATCATCCTGAATTGCTGTGAAGTATCTATCGGGAGAAAAGTGAAGCGAATTGATGATAACGACGTATGTCGTTTCAAAAAAAGGGAATTATATATAATTTATCTAAAGTATAGTGCTAATAATTTATAAATTGTATAAATTGTGTTAAAGTAAAAGAAAGGGTTCTGAGATGATGTATAACAAATATCAACGGTGAAGTGACATAAAGACTGGTTTGTATTCGGATATGATGGATAAATCAGGAACAATTTAAAATTAAAACAATATAGAGATTAGGCAAGGAGGGCATAGGTATGAAAAAGTATAAACGCATATTTACGATTGTAGTGGATTCTCTTGGTGCAGGCGCGCTGCCGGACGCGGCAGATTACGGCGATGCAGGAACGGATACCCTGGGGCATATCTCCCAGCGGATGGATGAGTTCTGTATCCCGAACCTTAGAGAACTTGGATTGGCGAATCTCCATCCGTTGAAGCAGGTGGAGGCAGCAGAAAGGCCGATGGGATATTATACATATCTGAGTGAAGCAAGCACCGGGAAAGACACGATGACCGGACACTGGGAAATGATGGGGCTTTATATTACAAAACCCTTTCAAACATTTACAGAGACAGGATTCCCCCAGGAACTTATAGACGAACTGTCGGAGAGGACGGGGCGAACCATTATCGGAAATAAGAGCGCCAGCGGGACGGAGATATTAGAGGAGCTGGCGGAAGAAGAGATTGCGACAGGGCATATGATCGTATATACTTCGGCGGATTCTGTTCTGCAGATCTGCGGCAACGAAGAAACTTTCGGGCTGGAAGAGTTGTACCGATGCTGCGCGATCGCCCGGGAAATCACGATGAAGGACGAGTGGAAGGTGGGGCGTGTCATCGCAAGGCCCTACGTGGGAAAGAAGAAAGGCGAGTTTAAGCGTACAAGCAATCGCCATGATTACGCTTTAAAGCCCTGCGGAAGAACCGCGCTCAACGTATTGAAGGACGCAGGGTTTGATGTGATATCGGTGGGGAAGATCTTTGATATCTTCGACGGCGAAGGGCTGACCGAATCTAATAAGTCCAAAAGCTCCGTACACGGGATGGAGCAGACGATTGAGATTGCCAAAAGGGATTTTGAAGGACTCTGCTATGTAAATCTTGTGGATTTCGACGCTTTGTGGGGGCATCGCCGGGATGTAGAAGGCTACGCGAAGGAAATCGAAAGATTCGATGTGAAGCTGGGAGAACTGCTGAAGCTTATGAGAAAGGACGACCTTTTGATCATCACGGCGGATCACGGAAACGACCCGACACACACAGGTACGGACCACACAAGGGAGAAAGTGCCGTTTCTTGCTTATTCTCCGTCCATGGAAGGCTGGGGGAAACTGGAGGACGCCTCGACTTTTGCTGTGGTCGGCGCGACAATTGCCGACAATTTCGGGCTTGATATGCCGGAAGGAACGATAGGAAGTTCTGTGCTTGAGAAATTGCGTTAGTACCTGGTATCTGCCGGCTGCTTTCCTGGGATCGGAAAAGCGTGCAGTGTTTAGGACTATGATCGGCGGGGTATTTGTCAGTATCATGAGCGCATTATTGGTTAGTATTATTTCACTATTTTAAGAAAGAGAGGACATATCTATGAAGAAGGAGGAGATTTTAAAACTTGTAGATCATACGCTGCTTGGACAGGCGGCCACATGGGATGAGATCCGTCAGATTCTTGACGACGCCATGAAGTATGGGACTGCGTCGGCCTGTATCCCGGCGTCTTACGTCAGACAGGCGGCGGAATATGTGGAGGGAAAGCTTCCGATCTGCACCGTGATCGGCTTCCCCAACGGGTACAGCACTGCGGCGGTAAAGGTCTGTGAAGCGAAAGATGCTGTTGCCAACGGGGCAGAGGAGATTGATATGGTGATCAATATCGGGTATCTGAAGGATAAAAGATATCAGGAGATAGAAGACGAGATCCGCCGGATACACGAGGCCTGTGGGGGAAAGATATTGAAAGTGATTATCGAGACATGTCTTCTTACGGAAGAAGAGAAGATTAAGATGTGTGAGATTGTCACGAGTGCAGGAGCGGAATTTATCAAGACATCCACAGGGTTTTCCACTGGGGGAGCTACGCTTGAGGACGTGAAGCTTATGCGGGAGCATGTGGGAAAAGAAGTGAAGGTGAAGGCTGCAGGAGGCATCTCGTCCTTTGACGATGCGGACGAGTTCGTGAAAGCCGGGGCAGACAGGCTTGGAACAAGCAGGCTGATTAAGATTATGAAAAATACCGATTCGGGAGCAGGATACTAAAGGATACTAAGGAGAAAGATTGTGCCATGGATGTTTCAATGATAATCGAAATGATAGGCTATACAGGCTCTGTTCTGGTGGTGGTGTCTATGCTGATGTCGTCTGTGATCAGGCTGAGAGTGATCAATACGGTAGGAAGCGGCATATTTGCCGCATATGCGCTGATCATCCATTCCTATCCGACGGCGCTGATGAATTTTTGCCTGGTGGCCATCAATGTCTATAATTTGATAAAACTCAGCAAAAAAGACCAGAGCTTCGACTTGATTGAAGCGAATCGTGACGATGGTTTGCTGGGATTTATTCTGGACTATTACGGAGATGATATGAAAAAGTTTTTTCCGGGCATTTCCGGAGGCTTCGGAGCATTGGATAAAGCGTATATTGTCTGCTGCAACGGGAATCCGGCGGGGGTAATGCTGGGAAGGGAGAAGGACGGAGGTGCTGTGGAGGTGGTGCTTGACTATTCGGTGCCTGCGTACCGGGACTGTTCGGTAGGAACGTATTTGTATTCCCGGCTGCCGTCGAAGGGCGTCCATACGCTTATATACACGGAAGAATTGTCAAAATCCCATGCTGATTATCTGAAGAAGATGGGATTTGAAAATGAAAATGGAGTATACATAAAAAAATTAAACAAATAATCAGGAAACCTCGGTTGTAAATGGATACAGCCGGGGTTTTCTAAAAATAATCCTGATTTTTGTATCTCTTTACATCTGGTATTTTCAATTTATGATAAAGATCGGACAAATCCGGCGGAGTTTTATAGCCGCTGTGTTTGTTAAAAGGACGAGGAAACGCCACTGGGCGTCATAGACGGCCTGGAGCCTGTGCTGATGGGATTAGCGGCGAAAAAATCCCTTGAGGAACACCGCCCTGTAAAAAATTGCTGAGATAAAAGCATAGATTAGTCAGAGAGCCAGAGGCAAGGAGATTTGTTTCCGGCTCTTTTTTGAAATATTTTCTTGCAAAAGGGACAGTAAAGCCGTATTATATAGACAGAAATATTATAAGTAAGAAAAATAATCAGGATGTTTGAAATTGCGGAGGTAAATAATGGCTAAGAATGAAAGATTTGAGAGAATTTATTCACAGGGAACCATGAATGTCACGGAAATCTGGGTGGATAAAGTTACCGGGGTGAATTATGTGTTTCATGCGTGCGGACAGGCCGGAGGGATGACGCCTCTGCTGGACAGAGAAGGAAGACCGGTTGTTTGTCCGGTTTTGAATGGATAAATGAAAGTGCCCGAAAGATGTGTATAACGCTTTCTTTCGGGTACTTATTTATTTTCCATCCATATGTATAACCTGTGTAATTATAAATGAAATTGTCGGTTATAAGCGTTGCAGATTCTGTTCGAATTCTTGATCAGGATGAACCTGGCGTGGGTGTGAATTGTAACGGAGGTTTGGGGAAATAATAAAAAATAATAAGAAAAATTCTAACCCTTATCAACATTGGCGTCAGGTCAAAAGGAAAGGCTGCAGCGAAAGGAGAAACTATGTCAAATAGATTAAAAGATGAAAAATCCCCATATCTGATTCAGCACAAGGATAATCCGGTGGACTGGTATCCCTGGTGCGAAGAGGCATTCAGAAAGGCAGAGGCGCAGAATAAGCCGGTATTTCTAAGCATCGGTTATTCTACCTGCCATTGGTGCCACGAAATGGCCCATGAATCCTTCGAAGATGAGGAAGTTGCTGAGATCTTGAATCAGGGCTATGTGAGTATCAAGGTTGACCGGGAGGAGCGGCCGGATATTGACTCGGTATACATGTCGGTCTGCCAGGCGCTTACCGGTCAGGGGGGCTGGCCGCTTACGATTATCATGACGCCGGAGCAAAAGCCCTTTTTCGCAGGGACATATTTTCCCAGGGAGCAGTATTACGGGCGACCGGGACTTAAGGATATCCTGAGAAAGGTACTTGTGCTGTGGCGTGACAGACGGGAGGATCTGATTCGGGACGGGGAAGAGATTACGGCGGCGATTAACCGGGCAAGTACGGCGCAGAAAGATCGTCCGGGAAATCCGTTATCTGAGAAAGAGCTTCTGCGGAAGGCATACCATACCTTCAAGGAGCAGTTCGATCCGGTATGGGGAGGTTTCGGCGGCGCGCCCAAATTTCCGGCGCCGCATAACCTCCTTTTTCTGATGAGCTACGCCGGGGAAGAAGGGGAGAACGACGCGCTCCGAATGGCAGAAATAACATTGGACGCCATGATGAACGGGGGAATTCACGATCATATCGGCGGAGGCTTCTCGCGCTATTCGACGGATGACAAGTGGCTTGTCCCGCATTTTGAAAAGATGTTATACGACAATGCCCTGCTGATCCTGGCTTATCTGGAAGCGTACCGCATTACCGGAAAGGATAAGTATGAAGATACGGTCCGGCATACGGCGGATTACATTCTGCGGGAACTGACGGATAGTCAGGGAGGATTTTACTGCGGACAGGACGCGGACAGCGAAGGTGTGGAGGGCAGATATTATGTATTTACGCCGGAGGAAGTGACGGCTGTATTAGGAGAAGAAGAGGGAAAAGAATTCTGCAGCCGGTATGGGATCACAAAAGAGGGGAATTTTGAAGGAAAGAGCATTCCGAACCGGATTGGGAAATGCGGGGGAGACGGCGGTCAGGCCGAAACATGGGAATTTAAAGCGGATCAGATAAAAAAAATATACGATTATCGCCTGAAGCGGACAAAGCTTCATAAAGACGATAAGATCCTGCTTTCATGGAATGCCTGGACGATACTCGCACTTGCACGCGCCGGCGCGGTACTTAAGGAGAAGCGTTATCTGGATGCGGCGAGAAAGGCTCAGGAATTTATCGAAGGACACATGACGGATGCAGAAGGAAGGCTCTGTCTTCGTTATCGGGACGGGGAGGCTGCTTTCCGGGGGCAGTTGGAGGACTATGCAGTGTATGCCCTCGCGCTGTCGGAATTGTACCGGGTTGATCTGCGTAAAGCATATCTGACGGAAGCGGTACGCAGAGCCGGACAGATGCGCCAGTTCTTCGAAGACGCTAAGGAGGGCGGTTATTATATCTATGCATCGGACGCGGTACCGTTGATCGCACGTCCCAAAGAAATCCACGACGGAGCGATACCATCCGGCAATTCGGCGGCGTTGATGGTACTGGGGAGATTGGCGGCTCTGACGGGGGAAGAGGACTGGCAGGAGGCTTTTGACAGACAGGTGCGGTATTGTGCGGGGGAGATTCAGGGGTATCCTGCAGGCTGCAGTTTTGCGCTGCTGGCTATGATCGATCATGACAAATCTAAACTTTAGATAAAAAAAAGAAATTGCATTTTAATATATAACTCTTTATAATAAATTATAAAGAGTTATATATTAAAATGCAATTTC
>CANODD010000175.1 GCA_947564705.1 uncultured Dorea sp.
TCCGAAGAACTCATGCCCGGGGATAAACGGAGGCTTTACCCATGACGGCTGGACATCGTCTCCCCAGAACATTGCCGCACCGTGGCTGCACTTTAAATCACCCGCGCAGATTCCGCATGCCTCCGTCTTGATAATAATATCGTCCGGTCCGCATTCCGGCGCCGGATATTCCGGCTCAAAACGGTAATCATCTTTACTATACGCTACCAGCGCTTTCATCGTCTTTGGAGTGCTTCCTTTGTTTGCCATAATTCGTTTCCACCTTTCTTGTTCTTAGAATCTCTTATACTTCAAACTGTCCCCAGACAGTATCAAGCGCCTTGCTGACCGCTCTGTATTTTTCATATTTTTTCTGGTATACCGCCGTCCGTTCCGGATTCGGATATACACGTTCCGACACATGTACCATATGCGCTGCCGCTTCCTTATAATCTTGATAGACTCCGGCCGCTACCGCCGCCGCCATTCCGCAGCCAAGCGCTCCCAGCTCTTTGGCGTCAACCGTTTCGATGGGGAATCCCAGCGCATCCGCAAACATCTGCACCCATACCCTGGAATTCACCGCGCCGCCTGCCATGCGGATCGCCTCCGGCGGTTTCCTGGAAGACAAAAGCCTCTCGATGTGCGTACGATGAGAATATACTACCCCTTCATATATCGCCCGCAGCATATGCGCCTTGTCATGGTAGGTTGTAAGACCGATAAACGCGCCCTTGCCGAGGGGATGGGCATTCGAACCGTAGAGGAAGGGAAGGAAGTACACGTCGCTTTCTTCCGGACTGACGCTGTCTACCTTCTCGTTAATCAGTTCATAGAGACTGCTCCCTTCCGGTATCTGCTCGTTCTCCATGCAGTTCTGCAGAAACCACTCCAGATTGCCTGAAGACGTCGCGCTGCATTCTTCCACCAGGTAATATCCCGGCATCGCAAATAATGAATTCATCGCGATACTTCCATCCATAACCGGCGTCTCGGATATATATTCATTGATACTCCAGGTTCCTGCGATCGTACACAATTCCTCCGTTGAAGTCACGTCTGCGGCGACCGCGCACGCATCAATATCAAACATGCCCCCCGCTACCGGCGTACCCTCCGGAAGTCCCGTAAGTTCAGACGCTTCTTTCGTAATCTTTCCGCACAAATCATAAGAATACTTAACCGGTGCAAGTTTGTCATAGACTTCCTCAATTCCAAGTTTCCTGAGGATCTCTCTGTCAAATCTTGCATTCTTTACATCCATCAATCCTGAACCGGAGATATCTGTAGCCTCGCAGTATGCCTCGCCCGTCAGACGGAACCGCACATAATCCTTTACCGAAAATACATACCGGATATTATCATACACATCTCTGTGATGCTCCTTAAACCAGGCAAGCAGCGATACCTGCTGGCATGCCATAAATTCCTGACATAGCTGCTCATGCACTTCTTCATATACGCCGTTCTCATACCACCTCTTCGGATACTTCCATGCACGGCTGTCGGTGGAAATGATACCGTTATATGCCGGTTTTCCGTCTTTTCCCCACGCATACAATCCTTTGCCATGACCGCACACCGCAATTCCCAGCACGTCTTCTCCGGCAATCCCGGCTTTCTCAAGCGCACGCTTTACACATTCACAGTTTGCCTGCCATAGCTCTTCCATATCTCTTTCCGTATATCCGGACTTCGGAGTGATCACCTTCGTCTGCTTTCCCGCTGTTGCGATCTCTTTGCCGGTAAGATCGAAGATCGCCGCTTTCGTTGATGTTCCGCCATTATCCAGCCCCATTACATATCTGCCCATCTTCCTTACTCCTTTAAATTGTCAGTAATTCCTTTGCTTTTATAAACTGATCGTCTAAGAATCTCCGGTTACTCTTTATTATCTCTCTCCAATTAGCTTCTCCGCAATACCAGCATTCAGATACATATCTGCGAATCCCGAGTTCATATAACTTCGCGATTGCCGCCGGAAAATCCACCTGCCCCCCACCATAAGGAATCTCCCGGAATTTCCCCGGAACAGTCTCTTTCAGATGCGCCGCGGCAATATGTCCTTTTCCTGCCGCCAGGTCTCCCGTCACATCCTTCGTGGCGTTCGATATATTTCCAATATCCGGATATACCTGAAGATACGGGGAATTCACACGGTTCACACTGTACATCGCCTTTTCAACCGTATTCATAAAATCATTCTCCATCGTCTCCATCGCCAGCATGACACCGTGAGAAGCCGCGAACATCGTCCCCTCTTCGAGATTCCGATAGAACCGTTCCCTGGTCGTCTCATCGCTGGTTTCTTCATAATAGCAGTCGTACCCCTGGGTCTGGATAATACGGATTCCGAGCTTTCTTGCAAAGATAATCCCTTTCCTTAGAAGTTCTTTCGCTTCTTTCTCCCAGATCTTGCTTCCTAAAGGATATTTTCTCTGCGCGCTGAAGCAGATCGTCTCAATCGAAATCCCTGCCCTCCTTTGGACTTCCAGAAGATCGTAGATCCGGCCGTCGTCCCAGTCAAGGCGGGACATCCGCATATCTGTCTCGTCTATGCTCATCTCTATATAATCATATCCTGCTTCTTTTGCAGACTCAAGCCGTTCTTCCCATGTAAGATCTGAAGGCATCGCCTTTTCATAGAGTCCGATTCGATAGGTATCTTTGAAATCCATTTAATCCCCCTTCTTCTCCTCAATGCAGACTTAACTGAACTATCTGTTCTTATTATACATTCATTATCTAAAAAATACAATTACATTTTTCCATCTTTTTTACTTTTGTAATCTCTATCAAATATTGAGCAGCATATTTCCTCTGCACGGGGCTGTGCAATCGGGCAGGGAAGACTTTTCCCTACTCGCCGCGCGCCCCGTGCGCCGCCTTAGCGGCATACTTCTTCTGCACGGGGCTGTGCATAAAAAAGACGGCAAAGAGTACACTCTCAGCCGCCTTCTATCTGACTCAGTCATAAAATTGTAAGATCTTACGGATCTCTTCGTACTTAAATCCTTTGCGCATCAGATAGCTCCCCATCTTCTGCTTCTGGATTCGATCTGCGCTCTCCGGAACAAACTTCTTCTTTTTTAGAATCGCTTCGATTGCCGCTTTAGAATCTTCACTGTCATAATATTCTTCCAGCGCTCTTTCCGCCTCTTCTTTCGCGACTCCCTTCTTCAGCAATGCCCCGTAAAGTTCCATACGGCTCTTCTTATGCTTCCTTCCCTCAATCAAACTTCTGGCATATTCCCAGTCGTTCAGATATCCGAAAGACTTTACATAAGCGATCGCTTCCTCCACAATCTCTTCCGTGTATCCGCCTTGTCCAAGCTTCGTCCGAAGCTGCGCTTCCGTCCGCCCCATGTCGTTCAGGAGATGAAGCGCTCTTGCTTTTGCTCTTTTACATACTACCGTATTCAGGATATCTTCGAAAACCTCGTCCTCAATCTCCTCATTCGCTTCTATATGATAGCGGGACAGCTCGCCCTTGTACAGTACAAAAACAGGCTTCTCATCCACATACACCTTAAATCTTGTCTTCGATACCGGCTCTATCTTCGTCACCGTCATACTCTATACTTCCTCCGGCGTGTCTTCCGCAGTTTCTGTAAAAGCTTCTTCCGCCGCCTCTTCCTTCTTCTCCTGCTTCTCCTGCTTTGACGCCTGGGACTTCTTCGCGCCGCCCTTCTTACCGTCTTTTTGCATAGGCTTCACATCCTTATCTCTCAGCTCCGTGTCTGCTCCAATATTATAATGCTCCCGGATCTTCGTCTCGAGCTCTTCCATGACCTCCGGATGTTCTCTCAGATATGTCTTGGCATTCTCGCGCCCCTGTCCGATCTTATCGCCGTTGTACGCGAACCACGCCCCGCTCTTGCTTACCAGGTTGCAGCTTACCGCAAGATCCAGGATATCTCCCTCTTTCGAGATACCTTTGCCGAACATAATATCGAATTCCGCTTCTTTAAACGGCGGCGCAATCTTATTCTTCACAATCTTCACACGCGTCCTATTCCCTACCATATCTCCGCTTTGCTTCAAAGTCTCGGTCCTTCTGACGTCCATTCGGATCGACGCATAGAACTTAAGGGCGCGTCCGCCGGTAGTCGTCTCCGGATTCCCGAACATGACGCCTACCTTCTCCCTCAGTTGGTTGATAAAGATCACAACACAGTTCGACTTACTGATGACCGGCGTCAGTTTACGGAGCGCCTGAGACATCAGCCTTGCCTGCAGCCCTACATGGCTGTCTCCCATATCTCCTTCTATCTCCTGCTTCGGCACCAGAGCCGCGACAGAGTCCACTACAATGATGTCCATCGCTCCGGATCTTACCATAGTCTCCGTGATCTCAAGGGCCTGATCTCCGCTGTCCGGCTGAGAGATATACAATTCATCAATATCCACGCCGATATTCTTTGCATAGACCGGATCCAACGCATGCTCCGCGTCTATAAATCCGGCAATCCCGCCTCTCTTCTGCACTTCCGCGATCATATGTAACGCAACCGTCGTCTTACCGCTGGATTCCGGTCCGTATACTTCTACGACACGTCCTCTCGGCACTCCGCCCAGCCCCAGCGCAAGATCCAGGCTCAAAGACCCTGTGGGGATCGTCTCCACAGCCACTTGAGCCTTCGGATCGCCTAACTTCATAACCGTTCCTTTTCCAAAGTCTTTTTCCAATTTTGCTATTGCTGCATCCAGCGCTTTCTTCTTATCTTCATTCGCCATATTATAATCTCCTTCTTCACAACGAACAGATGTTCGTTCTATGATTAATATACTATTATACTTGTTACAAAATGTCAACACTTAATTCAGGAAAAAATAAGAAAATTCTTTGATTTATCAGATGTGTAATCATTCATAAATAAAAAATAGAATAGAAAAGAACAGATCCCCGGAACATTTCTGATCTGTTCTTAAAATAGCATACTTCCTTCCATCCGTCAACTGAAAATTTTTATGACAGCAATATCAACCCCACAATCCACCGCAGCGCCCAGTCAAGTTCTTTCTTATCCACATCCTTCTCCGTTACCACGGCATAGGATGCAATCTCATTCCCTTCCAGGAGATACCGGATTCGTCCCACCTCTGTTCCTGCTTTCACAGGAGCGGCCAGAGAATCTTCTACTTCTGTCTGCACCTCAACGTCTTCTTCCTTTCCAAGCAGTACCGGAAGTTCTTCCTTTCCTTCCACACGAACCGGGACTTCCGTCTTGTTCCTATAGGGATCTTCTGCTTCGATTCCCTGCTCAACTTCTATGTCCGGAAATTCTACGTCCTTCCATACATCTCTATATTCATAATTGGCAAGCCCATACTCCATGAGCTTACGGGTATCCGACCATTTATACCCTTTATTATTCGGCCAGCCACAGGCCAGCAGAGCCACGATGAAGGTTCTGCCGTCACGTTCCAGCGCGCCTATATAACAGTATCCCGCGTCTGCGGTAAAACCGGTCTTTCCGCTTAACGCACCATCCATCATATCCAGGAACGCATTATGGTTATTGCAGGAAAAGCTTCTGCTTCCGTCCACATTCGTAAACTGATAATTCTTTGTCCTTGTGATCTCAAGGAACTGATCTTTACAGGAGGACTGCATGATGCAATACCGCATAATCAATGCCAGTTCCCTGGCCGTTGTGGAATGCGTCCCCTTCTCGTCACTGCCGTCAAGTCCGTTAGGCGTCACAAAATATGTATGTTCGCATCCTAATTCTTCTGCTTTCTGATTCATCAAATCCACGAATCCCTCTACGGTCCCGCAGAGTCCTTCGGCGATCACCACCGCACTGTCATTGTAAGATTCCAGCATCAGCGCATACAGAAGATCCCGCAGATAGAACTGCTCCTGATCCTTCACGCCGAGCCTTACTTTAGGCTGTCCTGCCGCATAAGCGGACGCTGTAACGATCTGATCTTCCTGCATATTCTCCAGCGCCAGGATACATGTCATGATCTTCGTCGTGCTTGCCATAGGGCGAACCGCATCCTCCTCCTTACCAAACAAAACACGCCCGCTGTCAGCATCCATAAGCACTGCTGACCGGGCGTACAACTGGCCGGGCGCCTCCCCATTCTCTTCGGCATGAACCGTAAGCTTCCCAAACCATACACACATAATACAAACGATAAGACTTATTGAAAATATCTTCTTTTTCATCTGCCACACCATATAAC
>CANODD010000176.1 GCA_947564705.1 uncultured Dorea sp.
AGCCGCCCGTAGCGGATATTTTCCCGGACCGTTCCGGAGAAGAGATGGGGATTTTGAAGCACATAGCCGATCTGGCTGTGGAGCCACAACTGAGAGCGCTCCCGGTAATCCACGCCGTCTATCAGGACCCGCCCCTTCGTAGGTTCAAAGAAACGCCCCGCAAGATTCACCAATGTGGATTTGCCTGCGCCTGTCTCTCCCACAATCGCCACATTCATACCCGCCGGCACATGGAGATTAAAATGCTCCAGGACATATTCTTTTCCGTCCGGATACATGAAAGAAACATCTTCAAACACGATGTCTCCCCGGATCTTCTCCCAGTTCTCTTTCTTCGGGTGAAATGCATCCCCGTATTTCTCCACGACCTCCTTCTTATCCACCACATTCGGCTCCTGCTCCAGCAGATCCATCACCCGCTCGATATTCGCCTGACAGGATATCAGCTCCGCCAAAAGTCTCGCCAGCTGCTGAATCGGCTCGAAGATGATCACCGCATAAGAGATAAACACCGACAGCGTCCCCAGGCGCATAATTTCATTCCTGACCATATATCCGCCCTGCGCCAGGACAACTGCAGCCGCAACCGAGCTAAACAGCAGGATCGTCGGTATATAGACGGCATTTAATTTCGCCGAACGGCTCGCCGCCCGCCGCATATCATCCGTCCGTTTGAAAAATGCTTCCTCGTTATCTTTCTCGATCACCATACTTTTAGACGTTTTAACTCCTGTGATTCCCTCGTTGTAAGCGCTGGTAATCTGCGAATTAATCTTTCTCACCTTCCGGTTCCAATGCAGAATCTTATTTTGAAAATAGACCGTCAGAACGGCGATACAGGGCACGATCACCAGGATGATCATCGCGAGTCTTACGTTCAGCAGAAACATAATCACAAAGACACTGATTACATAGAGGAATGCCCAAAACATATCCACCAGTCCCCAGGCAACCATCGACGCAATCCGCAGAGTATCGCTCATTACCCTTGCATGGATATATCCCACCGGAGTCGTATTGTAATAAGAGAAAGACAAGGTCTGCAGATGCTCGAACTGCTCCCACTTCAAGTCTTTTCCTACATTCATCTCTATGATCGTCGCCGCTCGTACAGACCAGTAGACACTGCATGTCTGAATCAGGATCACAGCCGCATAGACCGCTGCAAATACTCCCAGCCCCCTCAGCGTATTCGCCGTAATAAATCGATCGATGGCATAGCTCTGAAAAAGAGGCACGATCACATCAATCCCCGCAAGCAGGATATTCAACCCCATCGTGATCGCAAAATACTTCCAGTAAGGCCTAAAAAACGGCAGCATCTTCGCCCATGTCTTGAAACTGAAAGGTTTGTTATATTCTTGTTCTTCAAACGCCGCCATCCCCTATTCCTCCCTTCCTGTTTCCCGCACAGTTCCCTGCGCGTCCTTTTGCACACTCTCCCGACTGTTCCGGCTCTTTTCCCTGTCATCCTGATTCATGTTCCGGCTCTTTTCCCTGTCATCTTGATTCATGTTCCGGCTCATCTCCCGGTCATCCTGATTCATCTGGATATCATAGATCTGCCGGTAGATTCCGTCTCTCTGGATCAGTTCCTGATGACTGCCCATCTCCTCTATCTTTCCATGATTCAGAACCATGATCTGATCCGCGCCCATAAGCGTCGTGATCCTATGCGAGATCAGAATTACCGCCGCATCCTTCATATGTTCTTTTAAAGCTTTACGGATCATCAAATCTGTCTGAGAATCGACGGCCGACAACGAATCGTCAAATACCATGACAGGCGCCCCCTCAAGCAGCATCCTCGCAATCGCCACCCTCTGTCTCTGCCCGCCTGAAAGCGTGACTCCACGCTCTCCGACCAACGTGTCATAACCGTCTGGAAAACTCATAACCGCATCGTCAATACATGCAATCTTTGCCACCCTCCGTATCTCTTCCATGGATGCGTCGGGTCTCGCCGCCGCAATATTTTCCCGAATTGTTCTGGAATACAGGAACGGTTCCTGCAGCACCATCCCTATGCTGCCGCGAAGTTTCTTAAGAGGTATCCCGCGGATATCTACTCCGCCAATCGTAATACTTCCCTGCCCCTCCTTCAACTCATACAGACGTGCCAAAAGCTGTATTATCGTAGACTTTCCGCTTCCGGTACCGCCAAGGATTCCAAACGTATACCCCTGGGGAACCTGAAAGGTGATATCAGAAAGAACCCTCTGCCCCTCTTCATATCCAAAACTCACATGGTTAAAGCCGATTGCCTTTTCCTTTGACCCTACGGAATCCTCCGTATCTCCATACGCCTCTTCCTCCGCCCGTATAATATAGTCTACACGTTCGAAAGACACTCCGGCCTTACTCATATCCGAAAGGATACGGCCAAGACCTCGTATCGGCCAGACAAGCGTCGTATTATAAGATGCAAACGCAATAAATTCCCCCACCGAGATATCGCCGTGCACCGCCTTTGCCGCGCCAAGAACGATCACCGCAACCACCTGAAGCCCGGTAATAAGATCCCCGACTCCCCAATACAAACCGGACAAAGTTCCAAGCCGGATCCAAAGCTTTGCAAAGTAATCATTCTTCTCCCGGAATCTGTCCATCTCAAACTGCTCCCGTCCAAAAGCACGTACCACGCGAACTCCGGTAGCATTTTCCTGCACTACCGTAGACAACTCTCCCTCCGCCTCATCCGCCACGATAAATCGCTTCGCGATCAAACGATAGAATACGGCCGAATAGAGTACCACGATCGGTACAAACAACAATACAACCAACGATAACTCCACGTTCATTGATAACATCATCGCAAACGACGTTATGATCAAAAATACCGTTCGAAACACTTCCAGCAACTGCGTTACGACAAAATTGCGAATCACCTCGACGTCCGACGTACAGCGCTGGATAATATCTCCGGTCTGGTTCTTATCATGCCAGCCCATAGGCAGTCTCTGCACATGCACAAACAATGCGTCCCGCATATTTTTGGCAAAATTCTCGCCTGCCAGAGCCGTATTCGACCTGAAAGTATACTGGGATATCCCGGACAATACCGCCACTCCCACAAGCAACAGCGCCAGGAGCCACAAATGTCCGGCCAGATACGCATATTCATTGCCCCCAAGTACGGAATCAATACTGAAGCGAAAAATCTGCGGCGTCAAAGCATTCAGTACCGTCGTCGCCAGAGACGCTGCCACCGCAATCACAAAATATCTCTTAGAACCGTCAAAAAAACGACGGATCAACCCCCATTTTCTATATTTAATCTCAATCCCTTCTTTCCAATTCATAATTCAGTCCGGCGACACAGACCCTCGCCCGTCATAATCCTACATCAGTCTCCCCGCAAGGATTTCAGCAAACTTTCCAAATGCTCGGCAATTTTCTCATCTTCGAGCTGCTCCACATTATCCCTTACTTGTTTCAGCCTTGTTTCTTTCTCTATCGCCATCAATTTGGCAAGTACCCTGTCGCTTGCATCCTCCTTCTTTGCACTGTTTGCTGCCGGCTTTTTTACCGCCTGTGTCTTTGCTCCGTTTGCTGCAGGCTTCTTTACTGCCTGCGTCTTTGCTCCGTTTGCTGCAGGCTTCTTTACCGCCTGTGTCTTCGCGCCGTTTGCTGCAGGCTTCTTTACTGTCTGAGACTTCTTCCAAAACACCGAAACCCCTCCTTTACTTTTGAATCTCAATACATCACTGTCAATGTATTCTTTAATATATCAAAAATTAAAGCTTCCGACAAGCCACTTTTCACACTCAGCCTGCAAGCGGTAATTCGAAAATCTTTAAAGAGTATGGATAGAAAATATGTAAAAAAATAATGACAAGAAAACTTGACAAGAAAATCCGAAAAAGCTATAATAGAAATGTAAAGAAAACTTGACTACTACATCATTGTATGATTCATAAAGGAATACAATGATGCAGTAATACCAACTCACGGATTCGAGGTATCAGTAATGAATAAAGATGAAGTATTACGCAGAGCGCAGGATAAGGCTCCCAATAAAATGGATGAGATGGAATTGGATATTTTAAACAAGGGATGTAAGATCGGCGTATTGACAGGGCTTATCGTTTGTGTTATTACAATGGTTATCAAAATGCTCGCGGGCGTCCCGTATTATGATGTATACGCAATCTACTGTTTTATGGTGGGCGCCCAGTGGTTTTACAAATGGTCCCGGCTCAAAACGAAAAGAGATTTATACCTTGGCTTTTCATGGTGCGGGCTGGGCGCCGGTATTTTCATCGGATATTTAACCGAGATTTTCTGACATAGCTGAAAGATACGTAATTATAATCAAAAACAATGAACAGGAGGCGCTCTCCCGGCGGCAGGATGCAATGGATACAGAACTTATATTAAAAAACAACTTAAAACAGGCAAGAGCCGAAAAGAAGCTGTCCCAAAGCGAGCTGGCGAAGCTGGTCGGCGTGTCCCGACAGACAATCTGTTCTATCGAGACAGGCGTATTCAATCCGACCGCCAAATTAGCATTAATCCTGTGTATTGCCCTTGATAAAAAGTTTGAAGATTTATTTTATTTTTAATTCTCATTCTGACTGTTCACAAGCGCAGCCACGCTTCCATAGCAGACCACAGCCAACCCTGCCAGTAATGCCGCCGTCCACCCCAACGGATAGCTGCCCGCGAAGTAAGAAAGCTGATTCTCCATATAAGCGCAGATCAATCTTAATATCACGCTTCCGGCCGTCAGTATCAGCGCCCCCACGGTCAGACAATAATACATTCCTTCCGCCAGCAGCATTTTCTGCTTCTGTTTCCTGGTCATCCCGATGCTTTCCATAATCTCCATTTCTTTTTTCCTGGCCAGGATTCCCGTCATCATAACATTAAAGTAATTCGTCAGACCGGCAAACAAGAGTATGAGGC
This sequence comes from uncultured Dorea sp., assembly GCA_947564705.1. Classification (GTDB taxonomy): domain Bacteria; phylum Bacillota; class Clostridia; order Lachnospirales; family Lachnospiraceae; genus Sporofaciens. The sequence continues at coordinate 4,909 of CANODD010000176.1, forward strand.
TGATGCTTCCCAGAATCCGGCGGTTGCCGTTCACATAGTACTCTGCCTCTGAGACCAGATCGGACTTGCTGATACAGAAGATTCCTGCCTCCCCTGCCTCCCCGTCTACACCGTTTCCCGTCTTCTCCCGCCGGAGATTCTCCCGGGACAGAAGATTCTGGATCTCTGCCTTGATAAACGGTTCTTTCTCTTTCTCCACATTCAGCTCCATATACAGTGTCTTCTTCTCTGTTGGCAGCTTCGCGAATCCCTTCTCGCTGATAAGGTAATAAATCGCTCCTTCTGAGCCGTGCCAAGTCTGCCGTATATCGGGAAATCCCTCCGCCTGATTATCCATATAGCCGCTTATGGAAAATACCTCAGACTGCTTTTTCTCTTTTTTTAGAGTCTCCCTTTCATCCGAATCCGACTGATACCAGGTCACGTACTCTTCCCTCGACCGCATGGCGGTAAAATACACCGCCTCTCCCACGCTTCTTTCGGCAAGCTCCGCCTCCTTCGGCGATAACTGATGATCATGGAGAATCATCACGCCCGTACCTTTTTCCAGGCTTTCCATATCCACCGGGAGACGATTGTCCTGCGCATACCGCCGAAGATCATGAATCTCCTCATCCCTTAGTATCTGGATGACATCCTTGCCACCTCCTTCCACCATGGCATATTCAAGGCCAAACCCCGTTCCCTCTTTCTCATCCTCCTGCATATCGGAATATTTATTTACCAGGGGCCTTAGTCCCTCTCTCGAGATCGTAGAAATCATATATGCGCCTTCCATAACATAAGATTCTTCTCTCCTGACCCCGTCAAGGCTTAAGACCGCGTCTCTTACCTCCGAAGAAACCGGTTCAAACTCATCGTATTCGTTGCCGTACAGCAGGCAGAAATTATCCCCTTCCGTCCTCATGGGGTCTTGTCCCGCGTCCCGCGTCTTATATTCCTTCCCATAGCCTTCCCCCTGCCCCCAATCGCTGAACTCTCCCGCAATTAGGAAATCCGGACGCTTCTCGATCACATGGATATAGTCGCTGCCTCTGGTGATCACAACGGTTCCAAGAACCGTCTCCAGTCCAAGGAACAAAGAAAAAACCGCCGCCCAAAAACGCCCCCTGTATCTGTTCAGGTTCTGCCATGCCATATACCATAATTCTCCACCGGCGCTCCTTTTCCGGCGGTTCCTCCGGGCCGGTTTACTTTTTTGCACTATATTTTTTCCCTGATAAGACAGACTTTCCACACAGGACATATTTAC
>CANODD010000177.1 GCA_947564705.1 uncultured Dorea sp.
GGCTGGTACTTGGAATCAGCATCTGCATGACGTGGATGAGGAGTGTCACAGGGAGTTGGAGAGCGTACAAAGTAACAGTGAATTGTATGTCAGGCAGACTCTGATGATCAACAATGCATCGATTGACGAGGCAGGTTTTGAACAGTGTGCGTATGAGATTGAACAGCAATTAAAGAGGGCCGGATATACAGATATCGCCCTCTATAATACGGAGGGGGATCTTCTAAGGAGCTCTGCCCGGGAGCGCTTTACCGGTACGGACCGGCGGGGGGATTTTCAGTTCGCCAAACGGTCGCGAAGTGCGTTCACTCTTTGTTACGGGAAGCAGAACCAATGTGACGTGTATTTTTCTATGCCGGTTCAGGTTATGGGGCAGCAGGTGGGGATTCTTAGTTATTATCAGGATTATTCGGCATTATATAAGAGAGAGTGGGAGATCATCGGAGGGATGTTAAGAGTCACGGTATTGGCTTTCGGTGTGATCTATCTGGTGATCTGGCTGATGATACGGCGTATGATACGGCCTGTCCGCCAGCTTGGGCGGATATCGGGAGAGATATCGGAGCATCTAAAGGACGGACAATTCGACGGTATCCTTCTGGAGAAACCGGAGGTGCTCAGAAGAAAAGACGAGATCGGGGAATTATCACGGAATTACATGCAGATGGTCAGGGTGATCGAGGAGCAGTTTGAGAAGATTCAGGAAGACAGGGATCATATCCTGCAGTTGTGGAACAGCCGCCAGGAATTCTATAATAATGTCGCACATGAATTGAAGACTCCCCTTACGACGATCTCCGGATATGCGCAGCTCATGGAAGAGAACGGCCTTGAAGATGAAGAATTGTTCTACAGCGGAATGGAGCATATCCTGCAGGAAAGCACAAGGCTGCACCGCATGGTGATTCAGTTGTTGGAGATGCAGGATAAGGGGCGCTATACGAGGATGGAACAGATTGACGCTGCCGATGTGTTAAGGAGCGTGACGGATGCGATGCAGATGAAGGCAAAACGATACAAGAACCGCCTTATGTTTCAGGAGGAGCCGGGAGATTATCGGATTGAAGGCCGGGAAGACCGGATTCGTCAGGTATTGATCAATCTGATCGATAACGCCATTAAATACGGGAGTGCAGGGGAAGACATCTGGCTCCGGCTTGCTAAGAGGAACGGCATGGTTCAGATCGCAGTGGCGAACCAGGGAAGAGGGATGGACAAGGATGAGTTAAGCCACATTTTTGAACCTTTTTACCGCGTAGACAAGGAACGCTCCAGGGAAATGGGAAGTTCCGGACTTGGGCTTGCGATCTCCAAGAAGATCGTGGAAGAGCATCACGGGACGATCCGGGCGGAAAGTGAACCGGGAGGCTATACCCTTTTTATGGTGTGCTTTCCGGCAGTTAAGGAACAACAAATGGAGGAACAGGGATAAGTGATGAGCGGAAGAAACAGAAGAATCAGGAAAAAAGAGATTATTTCAGCAGGCGCAGTCTGTCTGTCGGTGATTCTCTTGTCGGGTGGATGTGAAGAGCAAGAGACCGCGAAGACGATTGTGATTCCCGAGGTGACGGAGGAAACAACCAAAGGAATTGAGTTGAAAAATATCCAGGAATTTACTTATGAAGGGGAATTTACGGATATTACGTGGACAGAGGATACGGCCGGGAATCTGTGTGTGATCAAGGATGAAAAGAACAGGGGGATATTGGGGATATTCCAGCGGATTGACATATATCAGAAAGCGGTATCGGAGGAGGTTGTCTTTGAAGAGTCTATGATCGGTTATGTAAAGATTGCGCCGGGAGGAAAATATATTGCGTATGAACATCCGGTGGACGAGAACCGGGAGTTAATCTTATATGAGGTGGAGACGGGCGAGAAAGAAGCGGTTATGGTATGGAATATCGGATCAAGTATCTATAGGATGGAATGGTGCGGAGACGGGACGAAGCTTTTTGTATGGACAGATATGGAAGGATTGGGAGAGGATCAAAACGCCGAGGAGGATCGTCTTGTATATTGTTTTGATATGGAGAGAGAAGAAAAGGAGGTCAGCCAGATACGTCTCCCGATAACCGGGAGGATGTGTGGAGGGATGTTCCCGAACGAAGACGGAACCAGGGTGTTTATCGAAGAAAAGTATTATGGAGAGGATGCCGGCTGGGGGGAAGAGGAGATGGAGTCGAATGAAATGGAAGCGATGGCAGTAAACGGAGAAGAGGAGGTAAAAGGAAGGTATTGGCTGCTTAATGTGGAAACTGGGGAAGTGCAGGAAGTGGACTTCACCCACATGAATATAAAGAAACCGGTTAAATACACGAATCTTGGTCTTTTTGGTACAAATGGAGATAAATTGTGGCTTGCCCGTGAACCCTTAGGACAGGTATCGGAAAAACGTCTGCTGGAAGAGGCGTACGAGGATATCTGTATCTGCGACAAGGGGGATCATATCTTTTTGATAGAGAAGGAAGAGGGAGCGGATTATTTCCAGGTGACGGGTATCTTTCTGGAGGACGGAGAGATTCAGGAATATCAGGTTTTGTACAAGGAAATCTATGGAGATTTTGAACAGCCGTACATCAATGCGTTTATCGGTATGGACGATCATGAGCTGGTACTGTGTAGTGTGGAATATGGTGAATATAATGAAGACAGTGAATACGGTGAAGAGGAGCAGTGGCGCATGAATGTAAAAGTATTAGAATATTAATATGTTTCATTATACTTTCTTTTTCCTTAAGAAATACCTAACCTTTCTTTTAGAAATCAGCCACAACAGGGACACATTTGTCCTGTATTCTGCTTATAGCAGTATTTGATAGGCATATTACCAAAGGCAGCGCCATATAATAATAGTACTGAATTTTACCAGAGAAAGGGGTTCGGACTATAAAAAGGGGTTCGGGAATATGCAGGGACAGGAGGTATAATATGCAGCAGAAAAAAGAAACAGGACATACAGAAGTGATTTCAATAGAGGAATATCTGATAAGGAGAAAAAAAGCCAGAGACATGGATACAAGGCAGAGAAGGGGAAGAATTCCAGAGGAGAATCACACGCTGGTTCTGGCGGAACTATATATGTAAATATGTAAGAAAAGAGACTGTTGAAGAATGTGGCGATTCTGCGGCAGTCTCTTTCTTTATGACGGAGGTTCCTCGGGGGAATCGTCGGGCTGACAGATTCCTTCGTGATCCGTCTCGTACCTGGTTCTGGTAATCCGGTATACCAGCGTATACGCATAGAGCAGTACGGGCAGAATCATCGTGCAGGCGATGGAAGCTTTCAGGAGTCCCTGTGAAGCGGAATGATCAATAAATGCGAAGAGAAGGGTGGCGGCGTACATCCCGAAGAGGAGAAGAGCGCCGATAAGGGCCAGGATTCGTTTGATTTTATCGGGTTTTGAATTTTTCTTTGAATTTTTCATGAGAATCCTCCTTTACATCTTACCGAGACTTTAGTATATTATATAGGTGGCAAGAAAAAATTGCAAATAAATATTAAAACAAATACAAAAGGAGTATTACCGATGAGCCGTACATTATTAGATCAGTGGAAAGAGATAGCTTATGATGAGAGAGCGGATAGAGGCCAGCTGCAGAAATTCTGGGGTACTTATTTCCAGATAGAGAAGGAAATCTACGAACAGCTTCTTGAGAATCCGGAAGAAGAGGTGAAAGGAACCGTAAAGGAACTGGCAGAAAGATATGGTCAGGAAGTCCTTACTATGGTTGGATTCTTAGACGGTATCAACGAGAGCCTGAAAGAAGAGAACCCGATTGAGACGATGGATGAGGATACGGTTGTAAGCCTGGCATTTGACAAGGAGAAGTTATATAAGAACATGGTTGCCGCAAAGGCCGACTGGCTCTATGAACTGCCTCAGTGGAAGGAGATCTATCCGGAGGAAGAACTTAAGAGGCTCTATAAGGAGCAGAAAGAATCAGGAACGATCCGTAAAGGGAAGAAGATCGGCCGGAACGATCCGTGTCCGTGCGGATCAGGTAAGAAGTATAAGAAATGCTGTGGCAAATGATTTTTCTCCTGTGCGGTATTCTGTGTCTGCTGTATTATGCGGCGTTGTGTGCAGCTTTGAGGAAATGGGACTCTACGTTTTCGAGATTCTGGCTGTTATGTGGAATAATCTTCCTGATTTGCCGGTACATAGACGCGGATAGAATGGAGATAGTAAGACCGTATGGGAAGCTGCTTCCGGTATTTGCCGCAGGGGCGGCAGTCGTCTTCGTCTGGACAGAGATTCTGATTATCAGGGGAATGTCTGCGCGGGGAGATGATATATATCCGAGCCTGATCGTACTGGGGGCGCAGGTGGACGGAAAAAGGATCACGGATTCACTTCAAAGGAGGCTTGACCGGGCGGTAAAATATCTGGAAGAACATCCGGATGCCTGTGTTATCGTATCCGGGGGCAGGGGAAACGGAGAAGAGATTACGGAGGCCGAGGCGATGGAGGGATATCTTCTGGAGAAAGGGATCGAGGGGAAGAGAATCCGAAAGGAAGACCGATCCCGGACAACGAAAGAGAATCTTATCTTTTCCCAGGCGTACATAGAAGATATGGAACAGCCGATAGGAATCGTATCGAATAATTTCCATCTGTACCGCGCTGTCTGTTACGCCAGGAAAGAGGGATATGGATCTCCTTGTCCGCTGGCGGCGGATTGCCATCCGCTGCTTCTGCCGAATTATATGGTCCGGGAATTCTTCGCCGTATGGAAGATGTGGCTGACGGGCGCGGCGGAGCGCTGACAGGTCAGAAATGTTGAAAATTGTATGAAAGCTGAGTAAGATCGAAAAGAAGAGGGCATAATAATCCATGATATTCTTGAATATGTAGGAGGTAAGATTATGCCAGATTTAAGATGTACCGTACAGACATGTGCGCACAACAAGAATTTCTACTGTGATCTGGATGGGATTGTAGTAGGCGGTAATTCTGCAAAACGTGCAGAAGAGACCTGTTGCGACAGTTTTGAGGAGCGTAAAGGAGATTCTTACAGCAACGTGACCGGCGAGGCGTCTCCGAAGAGCGACGTCGACTGTAAAGCGACAGATTGTATGTACAATGAGGAGTGCCGGTGCCATGCGGGTAAGATCAGCGTAGAAGGCAGCAGCGCCTGTCAATGTGGACAGACAGAGTGCGCGACATTCAAAAGTGAATGTTGAGTGTAAGACGAATCATTGCCGCAGGTGAAGAAAAACTGAGATAGGAATGTCTGTGAATTTTGAAAGAATTTGCATTGGAAGGAGAAGCCGGCGCTTCTCCTTTTCTGTATTGACGCGGATTTATTCCGAGAGTATAATAATAATATCTGTGTAGAAAAGAGGGTAGAAAGATGAAGGAACAAGAAGCAGAAAAAGAGAGGCAGGAAGAGGTAACAGAGACGGAGAGACAGGCGCACTACTCTAATCCATTAAAATTTGGAAAAGGGGGACCGTCGAAACTTCGCCAACAGTTCAGCAGGGGGATGACATATTTTCTGGTGGTTGCGGCAAGCCTGCTTTTTTATTTTGCATTGCTTAGGCTTACATCTTTGTCTGAGGGTATAGAGGCAGTTATAGGAGTATTAAAGCCGGTTATTTATGGCTGTGTGATCGCGTATTTATTGAATCCGGTCGTGAAGCAGGTGGACAAATATATGGTCCCGCTGCTTCAAAAGAAGATGATGAAGCCGGAACGTGCAGAAAAAGTATCGCGGGCGGTGGGAATCTTGGCGGCAGTCGTCTTATTGATGGTCATCATTGTTACGTTGTGTAATCTTCTGATTCCGGAACTTTATTCCAGTGTGCGTGATTTGGTGGTGACGGTGCCAAAACAGCTGAACGACATTGTGTCTGAATTAAGCGAGATGGAGCTGGACGAATCGACGACAAGCACGATAATCAAGACCGGGCTGAAGGAAGGAACGGATATGCTGCTGAATTGGCTGCGTACAGATCTCATGGGGAAAGCGAATGAGCTGATGTCTAATCTGACCGTGGGCGTGCTGAATATTCTGAGTGAAGTGTTCAATGCGGTGATCGGTATCATCGTTTCGATCTACATATTGTTCAGTAA
>CANODD010000178.1 GCA_947564705.1 uncultured Dorea sp.
TAAGTCTTCGTAAGCGGTGGATTTCACCTCCGTTAAGAACGCCCTCGAATGTCTGTTTTAGGAAGGGCATCTTAAATCTTCCTGTACACTGGAAATAGATTTTCAACCGCACAGGTGGGAAATTTTTCATTCATTACTGCTTATTTGCCAGCAGTGGAAGCAGTGGAAGACCGCCCGCATATTACAATAAAAAATTAAATGAGGAGAGATAAAATGAGCGGAATTTCTAAAAAACATTGGATTGCTTTTTTGATACTTTTTTTATATGATGTTATAACTCTCGTATTTTCGCTAGTAAGGAATTCGTATATTGTAGGATATACGATATCTATTTTAAATATTTTGCTTTGTTTATGGCTTATCCATAGTTATCTTCGGGAACCATTGGTAGAATATGGCTTACATTTTAAAAAAATACATATACAGATAATTAGCGGAATTTTACTTGCTGTATTTATAGATTATTTACTTTTACAAAATAGTATGAATATTACATCAGGGATATTTTATATAAAACGTTATGTAGAAAAATTGATATCAGATCCAGTTAATATTTTTTATTTTTTTAACCCTTTAATTTATGCAATATCAGAAGAATGTGTGTATCGTGGATTTTTATTATCTTTTTTCCAAAGAATTTTTAATAACCCTATATTGAGTATTTCGCTAAGTGCAGTTTTATTTGGTGTAAGTCATTACCCGTCATTTCATAATATAGATCAGGTTGTTTTTGCATTTATTTTTGGGTTTATATGTGGATATTTACGCTTAAAGGAACCAGAAAAATTTACGCTTTTTTCACTTAGTTTGGCTCATTTTTTGCATAATGCTGTTTTGCAGAATATCCTATATGCGTAAATTCCTTGAGAGCTGTCACTAAACGACAATTGTTTTTGTGACGGTAAAACGGTAAAACTGGTTAAAATTATCTGGTTGACAAGTATAGGATATGTCAACTATAATAGATGTAATTCATTTGGATATTTTATAAGTGAAGTGATATATAAGAGAAATATTATAGTAGAAATATTATATAAGAGAAATGCTATGAGAAGGAGGAGTACACAGATACTCGAAGCCAAGAGAGAAGATGGGCGGTGTGAATCTTCATGACGGATCTGTGGAAGTAGCCTTTGAGCGGTGGACCGAAAAAGCGGGAATCAGCCGGCTTGAGTAGACTTCAACGCAGTCCCGGCGTTAAAGGGGAGCGGTATCGGAGAAAGAGCGCATGATTGATGATTGCAGGAGCGGTTCTCCTGTACCGGCAGAGTGCAAAGAGGGAATCTCTTTGAATTTAGGTGGTAACACGGATAGATTATTCGCCCTAAGCAAAAAGCTTAGGGTGTTTTTTTAGTATAAGACACATTGGTAAAACGGGAGGTATGATATGAAGAAGATCAGCGGCAACAAGTTATTGGTAAAAGCGTTAAAGGAAGAAGGGGTAGATACTATATTCGGTTATCCGGGCGCCTGCACGATCGACATCAGCGACGAATTGTACAAGCAGGATTATACGAAGGTGATCCTTCCAAGGCAGGAGGTGGCGCTGGTGCATGAAGCGGATGCTTATGCCAGGTCTACGGGAAAGGTGGGTGTGTGCCTGGTGACCAGCGGACCGGGGGCGACGAACCTTGTCACGGGGCTTGCAACGGCATATTATGACAGTGTTCCGCTGGTGTGCTTCACCGGACAGGTGGCAAGACATCTGATCGGCAATGATGCGTTTCAGGAGGTAGATATCGTAGGAATTACCAGAAGTATCACGAAGTACGGGGTGACGGTCCGCAACAGGGAGGACCTGGGAAGGATCGTTAAAGAAGCTTTCTATATAGCCAGATCGGGAAGGCCGGGGCCGGTATTGATCGATCTTCCCAAGGATGTGATGGGGGAACTGGGAAGTCCGGAATACCCTGAGGAGGTCAATATCCGCGGATACAGGCCGAATACGCAGGTGCATATCGGGCAGCTTAAGAAAGCAATCAAGATGCTCGGCAAGGCGAAGCGCCCCCTCTTCTTAGCGGGGGGCGGTGTGAATATAGCCCGTGCAAACAGGGAATTTACAGAATTGGTTGAGCGGACCCATGTACCGGTAGTTACGACGGTTATGGGCCGCGGGGCGATAGCGACGGATCATCCTTTATATATCGGGAATCTGGGAATGCACGGGGCCTATGCGTGCAATATGGCGGTGGGCGAGTGTGATCTGCTCTTCTCAATCGGGACGAGATTCAATGACCGAATCACGGGGAAACTGCATTCTTTTGCCCCTCATGCGCAGATTGTCCATATAGATATCGACACGGCGGCGATCTCCAAGAATGTACAGGTGGATGTTCCGGTGGTGGCAGACGCGAAGGATGCCATTAGCAGGATGCTGGAGTATGTAACGGAATGTGATACGAAGAAATGGCTTGCCGTGGTGGATGAGTGGAAGCAGGAGCATCCGATGCAGATGAGAAAGAAGCCCATCATGACGCCCCAGGATGTAATTGATGCTATTAACCGTATTTTTGACGAAGCGATCGTGGTTACGGATGTGGGCCAGCATCAGATGTTTACGGCACAGTTCATTGAATTGAACGAGAAGAAGAAGCTTCTGATGTCCGGCGGGCTTGGAACCATGGGATACGGACTTCCGGGAGCCATCGGAGCTAAGATCGGGAATCCGGAGGTGCCGGTTATCTCCATATCCGGAGACGGCGGTATGCAGATGAATATCCAGGAACTTGCGACGGCCGTATTGGAGGAGCTTCCGATTATCAGCTGCGTCTTTAACAATAACAATCTTGGAATGGTACGCCAGTGGCAGAAGTTATTCTATGGAAAACGTTATTCTATGACCTGTCTTCGTTCGGGAGCGGCGTGCCGGGGAAGATGCGGCGAGGTTGAATGTCACGAATATACGCCTGATTTTATCAAGCTGGCGGAAAGCTATGGGGCAAGAGGAATCCGGGTGACGAAGACAGAGGAGATCGAACCGGCATTTCGCGAAGCGATGAAGAGCACAAAGATACCTTATATTATTGAGTTTGAGATTGATCCGGAAGATCTGGTATATCCGATGATCCGGCCGGGCGGGACGCTTGAGGATATGCTTTTGGAGTGTTAGTATAACAAACATATATTTCTATAATTGCAGAAGGAAGGAAAAGATATGAGCGGAAACGGTATGAAGAAACGATGGATATCTCTGTATGTAGAGAATCAGGTGGGCGTGCTGTCGAAGATATCCGGTCTGTTCTCCGGGAAATCTTATAATCTGGACAGCCTTACCGTGGGAACCACAGAGGATCCGACGATTTCCAGGATGACGATCGCGACAGTCAGCGACGACGAGACTTTTGAACAGATCAAGAAGCAGTTGAACCGGTTGGTGGAAGTGATCAAGGTTATTGATTTTACGGATGTATTTGTCAGGATGAAGGAGATCCTGTATGTCAAGGTGAGGAAATGTACGCCGGAGGATAAGGTAGAGCTGTTCCAGATCGCGGAGACGTTCAAGGCGAAAGTGATCGATTATGGAAAGGACAGTCTGCTGTTGGAATTCGTCCAGACGGCTACGAAGAACGACGCCGTGATCAAACTGCTGAAGGAAGAATTTAAGAGTATCGAGGTGGTAAGAGGAGGAAGCGTCGGAATCGAGTCAATCAGTATGATGGAAAGATAGTTCAGAATAAAAAACAGAGTGCACTCTTGAATTTTGAGGGGAGGGGGATTATAATAGGTTCAGATAATTTGTTGAAGACTGAGAACAGTGATGGAAGAACGGAGGAATCGAAAGATGGAGAAGAAGAATATTGACTGGTCTAACCTTGGATTTGGTTATATACAGACGGACAAGAGGTATGTGTCCAATTATACAGACGGAGCATGGGATGAAGGTGTGCTGACTTCCGACGCGAATGTTGTGATCAATGAGTGCGCCTGTGTGCTGCAGTATGCGCAGACTTGTTTTGAAGGGCTGAAGGCATATACCACCGAGGACGGGCATATCGTGATGTTCCGCCCTGACCTGAATGCGAAGAGAATGGCTGATACGGCGAAGAGACTTGAGATGGCGGTATTTCCGGAAGATAGATTCGTAGACGCCGTACATAAGACGGTGGAGGCGAATGCGGCGTATGTTCCGCCGTTTGGTTCCGGCGCTACCTTATATGTACGTCCGTATCTGTTCGGTTCTAACCCGGTGATCGGTGTGAAACCGGCGGATGAATATCAGTTCCGTGTATTTACGACACCGGTGGGACCGTATTTTAAGGGCGGCGCAAAACCGATTACGATCCGTGTGTGTGATTTTGACCGTGCGGCTCCGCATGGAACGGGACATGTGAAAGCAGGTCTTAACTATGCCATGAGCCTTCACGCTATCGTGGACGCCCATAATCAGGGATATGACGAGAATATGTACCTGGATGCGGCGACAAGGACGAAGGTGGAAGAGACCGGCGGTGCGAATTTTATCTTTATTACGAAGGACAACAAGGTGGTAACGCCGAAGTCTGATACGATCCTTCCGTCTATTACGAGACGTTCTCTGATGTATGTGGCGGAGAAATATCTCGGTCTTGAGGTGGAAGAGCGCGAGGTGCCGTTCGAAGAAGTGAAGGACTTTGCGGAGTGCGGTTTGTGCGGAACGGCGGCGGTGATCTCTCCGGTCGGAAAGGTAGTCGACCATGGGAAAGAGATCTGTTTCCCAAGCGGAATGGATGAGATGGGGCCGGTGACGAAGAAGCTGTACGATACATTGACGGGAATCCAGATGGGCCACATCGAGGCTCCGGAAGGCTGGATTCATGTAGTTTGTTAATAATAATATAGAAAGACAGGAGTGAATGCTTCATGCCGATAATCCGACCTTTTAGGAGTGTGCGCCCTGCAGTGGACAAGGTTTCTGCCATTGCTGCGCTTCCTTACGATGTATATGACCGAAAAGAGGCAAAGAAAGCCGTAGAAGGAAATCCTCTTTCTTTTCTGCGGATAGACCGCGCGGAGACACAGTTCCCGGATGAGACAGATATGTATTCCCGGGAAGTCTATGAGCGTGCAAGACAGACATTGGATGAGATGATGGAAGAGGGGATCTTTGTTACGGAGGAGGAGTCCTGTTATTATCTCTATGCATTAACTTATGAGGGACATACCCAGACCGGAATCGTAGGTTGTGCTTCTGTCGATGATTATCTGAGCGGTGTGGTCCGGAGGCATGAGAATACCAAAGAAGACAAAGAGCGGGACAGAATCCGCCATGTGGATATACTGAACGCTCAGACGGGACCCATCTTTCTGGCGTATCGGGGCGATCCGCGTCTTAGTCAGATTGTATGTACGGTAAAGGAATCGGAGGCTCTTTATGATTTCGTTTCGGAAGACGGTATCCGGCATCAGGTGTGGAAGATCGGCGGCGACCGGAAGCTGACGCAGGAGATCGGGGAGATATTCTCACGTATGGAAAGCGTGTATATTGCGGACGGACACCACCGGGCGGCGTCAGCCGTGAAAGTGGGGCTTAAGCGCCGCAGGGAACATCCGGATTATGACGGAACAGAAGAATTTAATTATTTTCTCTCCGTGCTGTTTCCGGCGGAGGAGCTGAGAATATTGGATTATAACCGGGTGGTGACCGGATTGAACGGATATACGTTTGAAGAACTATTGGACGAGATAGGCAAAAAGTTCCATATCACGGAGCGTGCGTCGGCATTTCATCCGGCGCGCAAGGGTGAGATGGCTATGTACGGCGCCGGAAGGTGGTATCTTTTGGCGGCGCGGAAGGAATTATACACGGACGATCCCGTGGACGGCCTGGATGTATCGATTCTTCAGAATCATATCCTGGAACCTCTGCTTGGTATCAGAGACCCGAAAGTAGATCCAAGGCTTCAGTTTGTCGGAGGCATCCGGGGACTGGAGGAACTGGTTCGGCTGACCGGCGGCATCAGCCTTCCGGAATCTGCCACGGCCAACAATTCCTCCATAGACGTAGGATACATGGCAAACGCCACCTTCCTGATATCCCCGCCTTGTTTCTCCCCAAACCGTATCTCCGGCTTTTTCTTCCCCACCGTTTTC
>CANODD010000179.1 GCA_947564705.1 uncultured Dorea sp.
AAGTAGACAAATCATAATTCATAGACTTGTCCTTTTTAAACTGAATATGCTAAATTAGCGATATGACTAGATAAATTACGTTTTGCCTTTCTTCGCTTTTGTATTTTCTTCGGCGGATTCTTGATCAAAATACGGGTGCCGTCCTTAGGTGTGGTATGGACCTTAAGAGGGATGCCGTAGTGAAGCTTCAGTCTCCGGTTTACATTGTTTAGCCCGATTCCTCCTGTGCGGCGGGAAGGACAGTCGTCCATCAGTTCGGAGATGGTAGACGGTTCAATTCCTTTACCGTTGTCCCGGATGGTGATGTAGATAAACTGTGTGTCCTCTGTGACAGACAGCCGTATCTCAATATCTGCATAGCTGTCCAGGGTAGCGTGGCGGATAGAATTTTCCACCAGGGGCTGGATTGTCAGCGGCGGAAGGAAGAAGCTTTTGGACGTCTCGACGGCTGATTCAAACCGCAGACGTTTCCCGAACCGCGCTTGTTCGATGCGGACATAGGAGTCCACAATCCCAAGCTCCGTTTCGATCGGAATAAGCCCCTGGCTTACGTCGCTGTTGAAGCAGCCCCGCAGATATATTGCAAGGTCATCAATTAAGTCGCTGGCTTTCGGTCCGTCTGTCAGGGCAACCGCGCTGATGGTGTTAAAAGCGTTATACAGAAAATGAGGCCGTATCTGAGCCTGGAGAAACAGCATCTCATTTTCCAGCGCCGCATTTACAGACTGCTTCAATGTCACCAGGCTGAATACGCGTGTCCGCAGCTCTGTTCGGTCTGCGGGCTTTACAACATAGTCGTTTGCCCCTGACCAGAAGCCGGTCAGGATCTCTTCCGTAGAATCACAGGCAGTCAGGAGAAGTACCGGAAGTTCAAAATGTGAGTATCGTTTCCTGATTGTCCGGCACAGCTCGAATCCGCTCATCTCTGGCATCATTACATCTAATATGATGATATCATAAGAATGTTTATCTAGCAAGTCCAAAGCCTTCCCGGCGTTCTGGACCAAATCCATGGAAAAACAGCAGTCTTCAAAGAGCGTCCGAATGATATGGAGGTTGTCTTCGTTATCATCTACCACTAATAAAGACGCAGATGTTCCGCGGAAGGTTTCCAGATAATTCTGTTCGGTATGGCCGAGAATCTGTTTTGCGGTATTTTCCTGATTGATCATTCTCAGATCGCATGCTCCCAGATAAAAGGTAATACAGGTTCCCTTTCCCGGAACCGACCATTCTACATAGATTTCTCCATTCATCCGTTTTACGAGCTGACGTACGAGATAGAGGCCGTAGCCCAGGCCTTCCGCCTTTTGGGAGGCATTTTCAAGGCGGACGGATTTGTCGAAGATGTAGTCTATATCCGCGGCGGGTATTCCGATTCCGGTATCGGTAACAGATACATAGATTTTCCCGTCTGCCTGCCGGCTCGTAACGGTTATAGATCCGGCTTCCGTGTATTTCACCGCGTTTCCGATAATATTGTTCAGAATTTCCCAGAGGCAGGATTCGTCGGCGTTTACCCAGAGGGCGTCCGGGGAAAGAGCATTGATCAGGGCGAGTTTGGAATTGCCGGAAGTATAATAAAATACTTCGATGGCCGCGTTGACTTCGATATCAAGGTTGATCGGCTTCAGGCTTGTATTCAACTGTTCGGATGATGAATAAAAACCGTATAGGTCGTCGATGACGCTGTTCATCTTCCGGGCAAGATTCAGGGCCATGTGAAGCTGTTCTTTGGCGCGGTCGGGCTGTTCCAGGCGGGAGACGGCCGACTCAATGATGTTCAGGATGCCGTGGAGAGGCGTGCGCAGTTCGTGTGAAGCGGCGGAAATAAATTCGCTTTTTAGTTTGTCGGAGACGGCCATTCGCTGGGCCAGTCTTGCATTGCCGGTATAGATCCGCGATACCTGCAGGGAGACATAGGCAAGCTGCGAGGCGGCATAGGCGACTAACAGGAAGATATAAATGCTGTTGTAGGCGTTCGCGGCAACAATCCCCTTGCTGTAGAAAAACTGCAAAGAAAAGTAATAGCTGCAGAAGGTCAGCGATAATAAAAGCATCAGCGCGCTGTAGCTTCTGCCGCGGGCTTCTGTAACCAGTAAAGAGCAGGCGTGAAGAAAGGAAATGGTCAGGTACAGGTTTGCCAGTATCTTGGCGTACAGAAGATGTTTGCCCGGGCATACTATGGTGAAGCACAGGAGGACGGGAAGTATATAATAATAGATCTTGAGTGTTTTGTGCAGTATCCTCTGTGAATAGCAATTCTGTCCGGCGAGCAGAACCATACCGAGTCCCATCAGGCAGAGGGATGAGATGTTAATCCGGGCCAGGAAAAGGTAAATATGGGACTGTATGGGTTGGGTAAGAAGTTCATTGCTGGAATAAATCAACTGGAACGCCAGCATAATAGTACATAGAAGCAGGTGCAGGGTGCTCCTGATCTGAATCCTGAAAAATAAGATAAAGATCAAAAAGATGATCAGAATGCCGACACTGATGAGTCCTACGGATTCTGCGAATTTAAACTGCGACGAGAGGCGGTAGCCGTCGATCTGCGTGCCGAAATAGATCGGGTTCGTAATGCCGGACGGATAATTACTGAAGCTCGATACGTGGATGATCATCTCATGGGTGCGCCTCATGATATTAAGGGGGAACACGATATATTGGCTGTCCTTTGAAGTCTCTGAACTCGACTCCAGAGAAGAAGTAAAACCGATATCGGAGATCAGTGTTCCGTCTATATATATGCGCGCGGCGCTCTGGATACCGGTCAGACGCAGGGAATACAGGGATTCCGAACTTAAAAAGGAGAAAGTAAGCCGGTATGTGCCGTATCCGTGGGTAAAGGGGCGGGAGCCGGGGAGAGTACGGAAGCTTTTTTGGGATACATCGTCGGTATTCCCGGAGAAGTCGGAAGGAAAGAGAAACTGTCTGTCATAGTATTCCCATTCCCCGTTCAGCGCCACCGGCATCCTGTTATTAATTCGGGAAGCGTACAGAACTCCGGCATGTGCCCGGTCTGCGTTTTCAGGCCGGACGGCCCAGAAAAGAAATACAGCGATTAAAAGAGCAGAGGAAAGCAGCCATATGGTCAATGGATGGACAAAAAAAGAATGTTTATCAAATATTTTTCTCATAGCAACCTCCTGCCTCATGGGACAAATTATCATTTGACCCAATATCTTTGTAATATTATACCACATAATGAAATAGTAAAAGAAATAATTGTGTAATTTGTCTAAAATCTGATGTTGATATTTATGTAAAATGCCAATGTTTATTAAAATGATTATTTTAATGTTGACTATTATGTTTATTATTGTATAATGAAATCAACAAAATTACAAGGAGGAAAAAAGATGAAGATGAAAAAATGGTATGCATTGTTCCTGGCGGCGGCGCTGTTTGCGGTTACATTAACCGGGTGTACGGTCGACGGGCAGGAATCGGGAGATCCGGGAGAGAAGAGTGAAGACAGCCAGGATACGGGAACCGAGAATGAGGCTGTGACGGAGAGTAAGACGGAAGGAGACTTTAAGATCGGCATAGCGGCCAGGGAGATCACGAATGATTACAACCGCGGTGTTGTAACGGCGTCTCAGGAGGCGGTTGAGGCTGCGGGCGGGAGCGTTGTGATCGCGGACGCGCAGGCAGATGTGCAGAAGCATAATGAGAACATTGAGAATCTGATCAACTCAGGAATCGACGGTCTGATCGTTCACCTGGGGGACGCGGAACAGCTCGAGCCGTTGATGGCGGAAGCAGAGAAGAAAGGGATACCGGTTATCACACAGGGAATAGGGGCGCCGGTGGCGCATACGCTTGGCGATACGAACGGCGACGACCCGCTTATGGCTACCCTGGCTTCGGATGCGCTGCTTGCCGGTATCGGCTATGAAGGAGACGTATATGTCGTGTGGGTTCCGGGCGCGCCGCTTCTGGAAACCAGGAAGAGAATCTTTGAGGCTGTTGCCGCAGATTTTCCGGATGTGAAGATCCATGAAGTTCCTGCCGAGCACAACCCGGCTAAAGTACAGACGCAGATTGAGGAGATTCTGACCGCGAATCCGGAAGAGGGAAGTATCGCCGGTATCTTCGGAACGTATGACCAACTGGTATCAGGAGCCAGCGAGGCGATTCGGCGTGCAGGAAGAGGAGATGAGATCAAGATGGTAGGCATCGACGGAGATATCATCGGATTCCAGATGCTGTTTCAGGAGGACAGCCCGTTTGTGGCGACTGTTGTTCAGGATGCGGAAAGTATCGGCCAGCAGTCTGCACAGATATTGTTGGGAGTGATGGACGGCAGCGTGGAGCCGAAGACAGTCTCGCCGAAGATCCCGGCAAGCTGTTATGTGGCGACGGGAAAGAACGGCGTGGAAGCCGCGGAATTAAAATGGGGCGAGAACTTCTGGGAAGATGCGGGACTTGAAAAAGAAGAGATCGAGAAGATCTATCCAAAGAAGGAGGAGGTGCTTGTGGCGCTTCCGAGTATTCCATAGACATGCCGTATCGGCGGGTAATTGAAGTAGCGTTTGAGGCTGCCGGAGCCGGATCTTTTCCGGCAGTCTCGATATGCGGGAAAGTTGGTGAGATAATGGCGGATAGCCGGATATTACTAGAATGCAGAGAAATATATAAAAGTTTTGACAAGAATAAAGTGCTTCAGGATATTAACCTGAAAATAAAAAGAGGAGAGGTACATGCCCTGTTAGGGCAGAACGGTGCGGGCAAATCTACATTGGTAAAGATTATTACAGGGGTGTATTCCATGGACTCCGGTCAGATTCTGGTTGACGGACAGCCGGTTAAGATGAATTCTCCCAAGGATTCTGAGGGGGCGGGAATATCGATCATTCATCAGGACCAGCAGTTAGTTCCTTTCTTCGATGTGACGAGGAACGCGTTCCTGGGTTCCGAGTTGACGGGGAAGTTCGGTAAGCTGGATTTTAAGAAGATGCGTTCATTGGTTCAGGAGAAGCTTAAGCTGATAGATTCAGACTTTACGGCAGACAGGCAGATATCCTCCCTCAGTGTGGGGCAGAGGGAGCAGGCAGCGATCGTTACGGCTCTGCTTCAGAATCCCAAGTTATTGATTCTGGACGAACCTACGGCGTCTTTAAGCAACCGGGAGATTGAAAAGCTCTTTGAGGTGATCGGGAAGCTTAAGGAAGAGGGGGTTACGATCATCTATATTTCACATCATCTGGATGAGATCTTTCGGATTACGGACAGTATTACGGTCCTTCGGGACAGCAGGATACAGGGGACGTTTCCTACCGGACAGACAGATCATAAGGCGGTGGTCAGTCTGATGATAGGAAAAGAACTGAAGGAATTCTATCCGAAAGAGGAAGCCGTAAAAGGAGACGTGGTTCTGGAAGTGGATGATTTATATTCGGGAGAACTGGTAAGAGGGGTGAGCTTCCGGTTACATAGAGGAGAGATATTGGGGCTTGCCGGTCTTGTCGGCGCGGGACGTACGGAGACGATGCTTGCGATGTATGGAGTGGAGAAGGTAAAGAGCGGTTCCATGAAGATAGAAGGGCAGCCGTTTGCGGCAAATTCACCGCTTCAGGCGTGTAAGGCAGGAATCGCGTTTATTCCTGAAGACCGGAGAAACGAAGGGATCGTGGCTCAGATGGATATCGGTGAGAATCTTTCGCTGTCTTCCACGCGTCTTTGGGCGAGGAGAGGGCTGATAGACAGGAGACGGGAGAGTACATTTTTTGAAGATATCCGAAAGACGCTGAATATTGTGTGTACCGGTAAGAAGCAGTTGGTAGGAGAATTGTCCGGAGGCAACCAGCAGAAGGTTGTAATCGGACGCTGGATGGTGGGTGATTTTAAGATATTTGTGTTTGATCAGCCGACAACCGGCGTGGATATCGGGGCAAAGACAGAGATCTATAAGCAGATGGTTTCGCTGGCAAAGCAAGGCTGCGGGATTATATTTATCTCTTCGGAGAATGAGGAATTGATGGGTATCTGCGACCGTATCGCCGTTATGGCGAAGGGGAGGATCGTGAAAGAATTTGACGCCGCACAGGTGAAG
>CANODD010000180.1 GCA_947564705.1 uncultured Dorea sp.
GAAAAGAATGGAATGGGATATTGAAATCAAGGACAGTGAATTTGTACCGCAGAACTGCCGTCTCCGTCTACTCTTGTCTTTTCAATGGTTAAGTCCAGAATCAACGCAATCTTATCTTCTCCGGCGGCTTTCATAATCAAAGCTTTATCCGCCGCATCCAAAGAGGCTTCCGTCACATTCTTACTGTCAAATACCACCTTGAACTGAGCGCCGCTCTTCAACTCCTCGTCCGTAAGGGCAAGTTGTTCCCAGCCTTTGCCCAACGTCAGCTCAGAACTTGCACTGCCCTTCTCTACTCCCTGGACGTCCGGCATCTCCGGCTCCGGCTCGCCCGGCGCCGGTGCGTCTGGTGCAGGCGCGTCCGAATGATCCGGTGAATTAACCTGTCCATAATACCATTTCCCGTCTTCGCCGCGGCTTATCACTACAATCGTGATCTGGCTCTTCGCTCCCCAGGTGGAAGGTATCGTACCGCTTACCGTGAACTGCTTTGTCTCTCCTGACGCAAATTCAATCTCTCCCACACTCCATTCGTCATATTCCTTATTTCCCGAAATAGCTCTTAAAACTCCCCATGTATCGCCCGGATACGTCGCGCTATTATCATACTCCTGATAATACAGATGATTCAACACGGATAACTTCTGTTTCACCTCCGTATTGTTCGTAATATCAATCTGGAAGGTAATCTGTTCCCCTGCTTTCACAGGCTGGTCCGGCGTCGCGGTAACCTCAAACGCCCCGAAGTTTATCTCGTCATCGTCCCCCGGCATCTCCGGGAGGTTGTCTGTAATAGACTGCCCGGAATAAAAACCATATCCGCAATATCGAATATTATCTTCTCCAGTAGCGGAGACGCTGCAGAATACAGAATCCGTTTCCTTCCACCCCTCCGGAATAGTTCCTGTCAGAATATATTGTTTCGTCTGCTTTCCCTCAAAAGAAACCTGTGAAAGATTCTTTATCTCTCCGCCTGTTACGGAATCACTCAATGCTCCCCACTCAACCGTAACATCTCCGCCGCTATAACCGGAATAAAGCACTGCATTCAACTGACGATCAGTGCTGTTCGTCACACTGACCGCAAGCCTGACCTCTTCTCCGGCCGTCCATGCATCCTCCGTCGTCATAACAACGGTAAAAGCATCACTGATCTCCTCCTGCATTTCCGGTTCGTTCTCGGCTCTTACCTGGCTAATATTTGTCATCAGCATCCCGAACACCAATGCCAGGCACAAACAGCCCGACATAATCTTTTTTCTCAATTTGTCTCTCATATTTCCTCCTATTCAGCCATATATTTATTACCGGCTTTTTATTTTTACCCACTATAGCACAAAGAAACCTTGTAAACAAGGTTTCTTCCAAAATCGCAAAAATATTCAAAAAGTTAACATCCGTCTCCGTACAGATCACAATGCAAATACTGCGCTTACGATCGCAAAATACACGCTGATCGTGCTGATATCCACCAGCGTAGAGATCAGCGGCGTAGCCATAATCGCCGGATCAAGACCTACCTTTTCCGCTATCAGAGGCAGGGTGCATCCTACCACCTTCGCAATAATAATCGTACACGCCATCGTCGCCCCGATTGTAAATGCCATCGTCGCATCCCCCTGTCCCATCAGCATGATACGCACTCCGTTGACAACCGACAGGATTACGCTGATGCAGACTGCAATCCGTACTTCTTTAAAGATAACCTTGATCACATCTGCAAACTCAATCTCCCCTACCGCAAGCCCGCGAATCACCAGCGTAGAACTCTGAGAACCACAGTTACCGCCCGTACCGGTCAGCATCGGAATGAATCCTGCAAGCTGCGGCATAACGGCAAGGGCGCTCTCATAACTGTTCATAATCATCTGTGTCACCGTAGCAGAAAGCATCAGAAACAACAGCCAGGGGATACGGCTTTTCACATGTTCGAACACGGTTGTGCCAAAATAAGACTCGTCGCTGGGATTGACGCCGGCCATAATACTGATATCCTCCGTCTCCTCTTCCTGCAATACCAGCATGGCGTCGTCAACCGTTACGATACCCACCATACACATCTCATGATCCACGATAGGCAGCGCGATCAGACCATACTTGGTGATGGTTCTCGCCACATCCTCCTGATCGTCCGTCGTCTGTGCATAGAGCATATTCGTATCCATGATTTCCTCAATCAACTTGGATTCACTGGTGGTGAGAAGTTCCTTGACATCCACCGCTCCGATCAGTTTCTTCTTCTCTGTAACATAACAGGTATAGATCGTCTCCCGGTTCAGACCGACCTGGCGAATCCTTAAGATAGCGTCCGCAACCGTCATCTCTCTTCGAAGCGCGATATAATCCACATTCATCACACTGCCGGCGCTGTCCTCCGGATACTGCAGAAGCTGATTTATCTGCTTACGTTTCTCTTCGTCAGTCACTAAGAGAAGCCTGTCCACCACGTTCGCCGGAAGTTCCTCTAAAACATCCACCGTATCATCCAGATACATCTCCTCCATGACCTCTTCCAGCTCCGAATCCGTCAACGCATTGATCAATATCTCACGCATATCACTGTTCATATACGTAAATGTCTCCGCTGCTTCCTCCTTTGCCAGAAGACGGAATACTATGACCATCTGCTTCTGGTCAAACTCTTCCAATATGTCAGCCAGGTCAACCGGATACATATTATGCTCTAATTCCTCTTTTAACTCCTTATACCGACGTCCCTCCAACATCTCTAAGATGCGTTCTTCCGTCAACTCTTCCTTCTGTTCTTCTACCCATTCTTCACTCAACATGTATCCCTCCTTCCTGACATATTCTTGACATATCTTTGACATATCCTTGATATATCCTTGACATATCCTTGACATATCCTTGACATAAAGTATCTGTCCGCGGCCTGACCGTCCGCCCATATAAACGGCATAAACACCGCGGTTACATTCTTATCCCCAATATACATTTGCACCCGCAACTTTAATATAGTATAATCAATTTCAGAAGGATATACAAGGAGATTCTCATGAAAATAGTAGGATTGATCACAGAATATAACCCTTTTCACAACGGACATCTATACCATATTAAGAAAGCAAAAGAGATTACCGGCGCCGATTATGCCATTGTCGTCATGAGCGGAAATTACGTACAAAGAGGCGCCCCCGCCATTATGCCGAAGCATCTCCGGGCCGAGATTGCGCTGGAAGCAGGCGCTGACATTATATTCGAACTGCCTGTTTGTTATGCCTGCTCAAGCGCGGAATATTTCGCCGCAGGTGCCGTCTCTTTATTCGAACAGCTTAACTGTGTGGACGCCCTTTGCTTCGGCAGCGAATGCGGAGATTATGGATTACTGGAACGCCTTGCCCGCATTACTGCAGATGAACCGGAAGAATACCGTACCGTTCTGACAGAATCCCTAAAGAAAGGTATGTCCTTTCCCCGGGCGCGCCAAGTAGCCCTGACAGAGTATCTGGGAGACGAATCTCTCGATATTATTCTGGAACAGCCGAATAATATTCTGGGAATCGAATACATCAAAGCCCTTTATCAGAAACACAGTCCAATCCGTACTTATACGATCAAGCGTATGGTTTCCGGTTATCATGACACACATCTTACAGGAACTTACAGTTCGGCTTCCGCCATCCGCAAGCTCTTAAGCTATGCCAGCCATTCCGTCTGCATAGAACAAGACGGCATGTTCGACGAACCCTCCATGTCCGAGGTACTGACTCGTCTGGAAGACATGGTTCCTCCTTCCTGCATCCGCATGCTGGAGGATACCCATAGAAACCGCTATCCTATCTATGCAAATGATTTCTCCCTTCCGCTGAGATATCAGCTTCTGAAGGAGACCTATACATCCCTGACGGAATATGCCGATATTCCCGAAGATCTGGCCAATCGTATCTTGAACTGCGCAAATGATTTTATTACTTTCGACCAGTTCTGCGACCTTCTGAAGACACGGGATATCACCTATACACGTTTGAGCCGGAGTCTGCTGCATATCCTCCTTGGCATTAAGACAGAAGACCTTCTTACTTTCCGAGAAGAAGGTTATTGTCAATATGCGCGTATCCTTGGATTTCGCAAAGATGCAAAGAAACTCCTATCTCATATAAAGAAAAGCTCAAACGTACCGCTCATCACAAAACTCACACAGATCGACGAATTAACGCCTGCAGGGCTTGCGATGTTAAGACAGGACGTCTTTGCTTCCAACCTCTACGAAAGCATCATCACCAATAAATTCAAGATCCCCTTTATAAATGAATACCGGCATCAGATCCTGAAGATCTGACGCCGGCATGACATGCGGCTATTTGATCCTTCCGGCTCGTTACCCGCAAAAGTCAAAGCCCCTCTGGAATTAATACTCCGCTTTCTTCATACAGGCAACCGCCCTTGAACCCGCGCCGATATGGCAGGACACGCTGAGGGACAGGCTGTCCATATAAACATCGTAGCCCGGAAAACGCTCTTCAATCTCTTTCTTCCATGCCTGCGCCTCTTCTTTGGTACAAGTATATGCAGCATGGATACAGACCTCTTTTCCCTTAAAACGTCCGTCCAGGTCCTTTTGGATTGCATCCAGCATCGTCTTCTTTGCCGCTTTCCATCCCCGTACTTTCGCATAAGAATCCAGCTTCTCTCCCTGGATCTGTAATACCGGTTTTAGATTCAGAACCGCTCCCAGCGCCGCGGCAGCCGGAGTCACGCGACCGCCTTTTTTCAGATATTTCAGGGTATCTACCGTAATATAGATACTCGCCTCAAGCTTTTCTCTCATCAAGACATCTTCAATCTCCCGGGCGCACATCCCCTTTTCCGCCATCTCAATCGCCTCCAGGACAGACTGTCTCTGGGTTATCGAGATCCTCTGATTATCGATTACGTGCACCTTGCCGTCATAGTCCTGGGCTAATCCCATGGCAGTCTCGCAGGAACTGCTGAGACCGCTGGACATCGGAATGTGAATGATCTCGTCATATTCCTTAAGAAGCTCCTCCCAAAGATCGATCACATCACCCGGCGACGGCTGCGACGTAGAGATGTCCGCATCTTCCGCAAGTCTCTGATAGAATTCTTCCTGCGTTAAAGTAATATCTTCAAAGAATAATTCCTCATTAATATAAAAAGGCATCGGCAATACTCTTATCCCAAGTTCCTTTGCTTCCTTCTGTGTAATTCCACTGTTACTGTCTGTTACAATCGCTACTTTTCCCATTCTTTTGCCTCTCTTTCTCATACTACAAACTGACAACCTCCGATATCGCGTCTCTGTCGGCCACCATCATCGGAATATCTTCTCCTTTGTACGGATTATCGCCGAAACTAACCTCCAATTTCACGGTTTCATACGCAAGCTTTGCGTAATTGTTCTCCTTGCTCAGATGTCCCAGAATAACATACTGCAGATCATCATGGAGAATATCGCTCAGAAGCCTTCCCGAAAGTTCGTTGGACAGATGCCCTCTGTCCCCCATCACCCTTTGCTTCAGTGGATAAGGATAAGGTCCCACCTCCAACATATGGATATCATGGTTCGCCTCTAATACGATAGCATTCAGCCCCTTTAAGTTCTCTACGATATAGTCGTCGTATTTACCAAGATCCGTTGCGACTGCAATGGTCTTCCTGGAATTCCCGATTCGGTATCCGGAAGGTTCCCTTGCGTCGTGAGAGATTGCAAACGGACAGATCTCCATCTCTCCTAAGGGAAACGGTTCATCCACCTGAATCTCATGCAGCAGCCCTTCCGGCATCTTTCCAAGAGAATTACAGCAACGGATTCCCTCTATCGTCCCTTTCGTTCCATAGATCGGTATCTTATATTTTCTGCTGAATACGCCAAGCCCCTGAATATGATCGATATGCTCATGTGTGATCAATATTCCGTTCAGCTCTTCTCCCTTTACCCCTAATGTGCATAGTCCCTGCTCAACTCTCTTCCTGCTGATCCCTGTATCCACCAGAAGATGCGTCCTGTCGTCTCCCACATAGATACAGTTGCCGCTGCTTCCGCTGGCAATACTGCATAATCTCATAAT
>CANODD010000181.1 GCA_947564705.1 uncultured Dorea sp.
GCAATTACAGGAAGATGTGACAGTCCGCAGCATCTTCTGACTGCGTCCCAGGAGTGTGGTCTGGGATACCCGGAAACATCTGTCCCCTGCACTCCTTCGGCGGCTTCCCCTTTCCGTCAGGACAGTCTCCCATACTATCACCCTGACATACTGATGAAATCCGCGCCTCTATCAAGTCCGTTTATTCACATAGTGCATTTATATCACTTTTCGGCAGTCTTGTCAATCATTTTGTCGCATTTTATCATTGCCTGCTTCTGGAAAAAGGCAACGCCGTAACAGAAAATCTGCTCATAGCCATATAAACCTTGCGCATATTTTCTTCCGATAATCTGACGAAGCGCTTCTCTACAATCTGCCTCCATATCCGATTCACTGCCAGACCTCTTAGCCTCTATAATAATTACCCTGCGGTTATCATCATCTTTTAGCAGAATATCCGGTCTGCCGAGTCCCTTCTCCTTATTAGATTCCACTTCGTAACCCAATCCCACGAATATACCGGTCAGAAAAGCATGATAGTAATCTTCATGATAGTCATTGTAACTTATAGTCTTCCACAAAAGCTCTGATATAACCCTGGATGCTTCTCCTTCATCTTGATTCCAAAGCGCATCCATCATTGATTTCTACATACTGTTATCTATCGTATTTTCAAAAAATGTAACAACTGTATCTTCGAAGATAGAAGCAATCTCCTGATTCGGTATCTTAAGACTTACCGTCTCTTCCTCCTCCCCGGTATCTGCTTTTGTCAGATACCCTGTCATCAGAATCACATTCCAAAGATTGTCCTCAGAGCAATGAAGCGTATCATAGGTCAGCTTATCCGAAATAGTCTGAACAATCGTACCTCCGTTCATAAGCGTTTCGAATTTACTTTTTACCTTAAAATCTCTTCTCTTAACAAAGGTTAGAAGTATCCCATTATGGCTGGTAAATTTCCAATAATTCTTGGGCTTCGCATTTCTTCTTTTCCTTAATGCAGACACATAATTCATTACATCCCATGGACAATATAGTGAACTATTCCCAAATATATACCCGTCATACCACTCTTTTATTACATCCGCCTTATCTGATCTGCCGGCAGCCGACAGAAGCTCTGCCACTTCGCAATCCAGAAAACCAAAATATTCTGAAAAATCTTCATCCAGGACAGAATATGAAACAAAATTATTCGTTCCGGTAAAAATACTCTCTTTTGCTATATGCAGACACCCCGTTATAACTGCAAATTTGAGATATTCATTATCCTTTAAGGCTGTCCCCATTACACCCCTGATCACATCAAGCATGGCAGAGTAAAATTCATTCGCCGCGGTATCTTTCTCATTCGCTTTCGCAATTGGAACATCGTATTCGTCAAGAAGAAGGATTACCTGCTTTCCATACACTGCCTGCATCATACGCATAATCGTTTTCAGCGAATTCTTCACATCAGCATAAGTCCCATTCTGTGCCTTTAATCTCAAAAAGATTTCCCGGTCGTCAGCATCAACGGCGCCATGAGCCGGCAGATCGGAATACTCCTTACAGATATCCGCTAATCTGACCTTGAGCATATCAAATGCATCATTAAAATTTTCTGCCTCAACGTCCTTAAACGAAACAAAAAGTACCGGATACTGATTCATCCACTCACTGCAAAATTCTTTATGTGCGGCAATCTTAAGTCCTTCGAAGATCTCTGCACTGTCTTTTCTTATACTGAAGAAGTTCTCCATCATACTCATCATCAGTGTCTTGCCAAATCTGCGAGGCCTGGTGAACAGCGTTACTTTATTGTCTGTATCATATACAAGCTCATATATAATCTCAGTCTTATCCACGTAATAGTTACCCGAATTGCGCAGGTCAGCAAAATCTGACTTGCCGACACCAACCTTAAAATCCATGTAGGAATCTCCTTTCACCAGTATGTTGATTTCATTTATTCCCGCGAGCAGCAAGGTCTTTGGCTATTGCTCATACAAAAAACTTATATATTGATAAATTTCCGTAAAATCAATCACGCACTCTCCGTCAAAGATCCCCACCGGAATCTTCGAATCAAACCCATAGACCGTAGGAAACTCTTCATGGGCAAAGTCGTACACAACCACTTTCTTTTTATCCGGATCTATAATCCAGTATTCCGACACTCCTGCCCTGACGTACTTTCCGAGTTTTACTGTCAGATCCTTCTTACGGGTAGCCGGAGACAATATCTCTACAATGAAATCCGGCGCTCCATAGATACATCTCCTAATAATCTTACTACGGTCGCAGACTACCAGCACATCAGGCTGCAGCATCGTCTTATCATCACAATCAAGCTGTACGTCAATAGGAGATACGATCGGAACACAATCTCCCTTTTTCCTTCGGATATAGTCTTTCAGCGGCTGCCAGATCTCTGTCGCCAACATCTGATGTGTTGACGTCGGTGAAGACATATCATAGATCACGCCGTCAATCAGTTCTACTCTGCGCTCATCCGGCAGGGCATAATAGTCTTCCAGAGTGTACTCTCCCTGCCGCTTTACCTGGTATGCCGTGACAGATTCTCTGAGCATGTTCCATTCCTTTACAAACACCTTCTCAAGCGCCTGCAAGGTATCATATCTGGGGGAATCAGTCACTCCTGCGAATATCTTCTGTACCGTCCCAAGCGGGACACCGGAAAGCTCTGATACTTTCTCATTCGTATAACCCAATTCCTTTTTCCGCTTTCTCATCTCTGATACCGTCATGGAGTCCTCTCTCCCTTCTTTTAATATTTTCCATTATTATACCATTTTTATTTCCATTTTTCAACCATATTATTTCCGCTATGATTTTGGAGCAAATGTTAAAGAGAATGTACCTCGGCACATTTTTGCACCAAGTGCGACCGCCCAGCGACATATTTTTTCTTCGCGCAAGTGCGCATTCTCCCGGAAGGTTTTTATAATATAGGAAACATAGTTACCTACTATTATAAAAAAAGGGGGAATCTTCTCCCCGCTTTCATAATCTATATTATATTGCCTCCGTTTCTTATAAGAGATTCCAAAGTTGCAGGAAATGTAATCCCTCCGTCATTCAGCTTCTTCTGATCCATACTGATATCTCTGGGCGCCTCTCTAAAGGATTCCTCATCCTTTCTAAGCCGCATTGTATCCCACCCAAGTTCCCTGAACATGTCAAAGACTGTCTCATATGTATTCTTATCATTCGGAGAACCAAAATTATAGATTCCGCCTTTCAGCTCCGCACATTTCTCAAGGTTACGGACAACTTCATTGACATCCGTGATTCCGCGCACATCATTGACAGGATAGCTCAGAATATCCGGCGTCCGAAGCCGCAGAGCCAGCGTCCGGATAAAATCACCATGCTCCCCTTCTCTAAGCGTTCTTGTATCATACATCCACGACAGCCGGAGGGCTGTACATTCCGGATTCTGCTTTAAGCATTCCTCCTCCGCTGTCAGCTTCTCTTTTCCGTAGACATTAAGCGGAACGCCTCTCTCATCCTCCCTGTGGGGACCCTGTATCCGGCTTCCGAAATAAACCTGGTCAGAGCTGCAGAACAGGAACTTTGCACGAAATATAGCAGATGCCTCGGCGATATTTCGGCTCCCATCTATATTGATCCTTCTTGACCTGTCAGGTTCCCTCTCACACATCCCCACATCAGATATGGCGGCACTGTGTATGACAATCTGCGGCTTAAAGCCATGAAAGACTGCCAGAACCTGCTCCCTGTTGGTAATATCCATCTCTTTATGCGAGGGGGCGCATACCTCATATCTGTCCCTGTAATATTCTATAATTCTGCTTCCTAAAAAACCGGAAGCGCCTGTGATTAATAGTCTTCTCATAATTATGCCCTTACCTTTCTCCAATCATCTACGGTTTTACTCTTCCGCACAATAATCTCTGAGATACCGCATTACATTTCCCGCTTCTTCTTTATCTAAACAAACTAATGCCCCTTCTCATCTCTAACAAATATACCTTATATGAATAAAAAGTCAACCCTTCCTTCAATAAAATAACATACAAAGGAAGCGCCTGCTGTGTGCAAGCGCTTCCCTTTATTTTCATTCATTGTCTGATCTATTACTCTTCTCCGTACAGCGTTACCAGCTTCTTGAGGTAAGCATATCTTTCCATAGCTTCTTCCTCATTCTTAGCGAAGAGCTTAGCCGCCTTCTCCGGATTAGATCTCTTAAGAGCATTGTAACGAACCTCTCCGTCGAGGAATTCCTGATAATCTCCTGCAGGCTCCTTGCTGTCAAGTGAGAACTTCGCGCCCTCTGCAGCCGGATTGAACCGGAAGTTGTTCCAGTATCCGCACTTAACCGCTAATTCTTCCTCTGTCTGAGCCTTGCTCATACCCTTCTTGATACCATGGTTGATACATGGAGCATAAGCGATGATAAGTGACGGTCCCGGATAAGCCTCAGCCTCAGCAATAGCCTTAACTGTCTGGTTAAAGTCAGCACCCATAGCGATCTGTGCTACATATACATAACCATAGCTCATAGCAATGCCTGCCAGGTCTTTCTTCTTAGTCTCTTTTCCGCCTGCCGCGAACTGTGCGGTAGCGCCTGTCTTGGTAGCTTTGGAGGACTGTCCGCCTGTGTTGGAGTAAACCTCTGTATCGAATACCATTACGTTAATATCTTCACCGCTTGCCAGTACATGGTCAACGCCGCCGAATCCGATATCATAAGCCCATCCGTCGCCGCCGAATACCCACTGAGACTTCTTAGCCAGGAAATCTTTATTCTTAACGATATCCTTGCATGTATCACAGTCGATTCCGTCTAATGCTGCAACTAACTTATCTGTAGCGTCTCCGTTGGATACGCCGCAGTTAAAGGTATCCAGATATTCCTTACATGCTGCCTTTACTTCTTCAGAAGCCTTGTCAGATCCTGCGATCTCTTCTACCTGAGCTTTTAATCTCTTTCTGATCGCTTTCTGTGCCAACAGCATACCATAGCCGAACTCTGCGTTATCCTCGAACAGAGAGTTAGACCATGCCGGTCCTTTACCTTCCGGAGTTACAGTGTAAGGCGTAGACGGTGAAGAGTTACCCCAGATAGAGGAACATCCTGTCGCATTGGCAATATACATTCTGTCGCCGAACAACTGTGTGATCAGCTTCGCATACGGTGTCTCCCCGCATCCTGCACAAGCGCCTGAGAACTCAAGCAGCGGCTGCTTGAACTGACTTCCCTTTACAGTCTCCGGTTTGAACTTCGCAACAACCTCTGGCTTAACCGGAATCTCTCTTCCGAAGTCAAATAACTGCTGGGAACCGATATTCTCTTCCATATTCTTCATAACGAGAGCCTTCTCGCCCTTCTTGCCCGGACATACATTCGCACAAGAACCGCATCCTGTACAGTCAAGAGCTGATACGGACATAGTAAACTTCATACCCGGCATACCGATCATATCGATTGCCTTCGTTCCTTCCGGAGCCTTGGCAAGCTCGTCCTCTGTAAGAGCGATCGGACGGATAACAGCGTGCGGACATACATACGCACAGCGGTTACACTGGATACAATTCTCCGGTACCCATACCGGAATGTCTACTGCGATACCACGCTTCTCGTATGCGGAAGATCCGGATGGCGTGGAACCGTCTACATAATCATTAAATGCAGATACCGGAAGTGAATTACCTTCCTGTGCATTCACCTTGGACTGTACATTCTTAACGAAAGCAACAACGTCGTCTCTTCCGCCCTTAACCTCCGGTGCGAATAAACCTTCATCCTCACAGGACTTCCAGGACTCCGGAACTGCTACTTCTACTACCTGCTTAGCGCCGGCATCGATAGCGTCATAGTTCATCTGAACGATCTTGTCGCCCTTTCTTCCGTAAGTAGCCTTAGCAGCCGCCTTCATCAGGTCGATCGCCTCTGCTTCCGGAATGATCGCCGCAAGCTTGAAGAATGCTGACTGCAGTACGGTATTGATACGTCCGCCAAGACCAATCTCTTTACCGATCTTGATACCGTCGATGGTGTAG
>CANODD010000182.1 GCA_947564705.1 uncultured Dorea sp.
AAGCCAACATTCCGCTGCCGGACGCGGACTGGACCTGGGATGATTTCAAGGATATGGACGACGACAGAGTTGGCTTCGTAAGGAACGCCGTAGGTATTCCCGTCAACAACGAAGATGTCTTTCAGTTCGTCGGCAATGGCGTCCATGTGGATGGCTTCGGTCTCTTCCGGATGTGCCTCCAGATAATCATTCATAGGCAGCCCAAGGTCGTTCATTGCCATGAAAGCAACGCCCTCCAGACCTAAAGCACAGATATCCGGCGCATTTCCGCTTGCGATCATGGTCTGGATCTTCATAAGATATCCGTTCCAGTTCGAACCATAAGAATCACTGGTGATATATTGGAATTCTGGTATGATGTTGGGGTTTTCTTTGGTAAATTCATCAAATACTTTCTTCTGGGATTCGGTCATATCAGCGCCGTCGGAAAAAAGCGCTACTTTTATGTGTACGGGTTCATCCTTTGAGGAAGCGCTGCTGCCGCTGTCTTTCTCGCCTTGTCCGCACGCTGCCAGTCCGATTGTCATTGCTGTACAGAGTAATGCCGCGATAATCTTTTTCTTCATCTTTAACCTCCGATTCTTTCGTGAATGGTAAATATTTACTAAAAATTAATCTGCTGTTAAAAGTGTAAATGTTGCTTTTGTCTTTTTGCATTTGTGAAAATGTCGGTGAAATACATGTAATCACTATTTTTGTTTGGCCATTTTTGATAAAACAAATATAACACCTATTAAATGTTATGTCAATAAAAAGGTTAAAATTTATGTTTATTTTTACAATAAATTTTATATAAATTTTTACCAAAATTTTACCCTTGACAAAATAGGGACAATCCATTAGAATAACGGTTAATTGAATACCCGCCGGCAATGCCGTATCATATATGATATTAGTTGCAGAAAGCGGGTTTTGGCTGTGAAGAGGAATAGTAATTACAGAGGCAGTTCCCCAGAGAGAGGATTCACCGGCTGAAAGATCCTTGTCCTGATATGTAATGAACCTACCTTGGAGCCGCTGTGTGAAAATGCAGCGTGATGCCAGCGTTAATGGCAATAAGAGAGAACTGCGGAAGGGCCGCAGTTAACTAGGGTGGTACCGCCGAGCTTTTCGGTCCCTTTTATTGTGATGGGAGTTGAAGGCGCGGTGTTTTTTTGTCGTATAGGGAATTTTATCCTTCAATATGATAGAAAAGTATGTCGCAAGCGACCGCGCTCGGCGCGAGAAAATGCTGAGGCACATTCTTTATTCTGCGCAAAGAGACTTCCGACAGACAGATGTACTCCTCTGGCACAGACATGTACGGTTATCCCTGCCGGTAACAAGACAGACGGCTGCAGCCGGGATAAATCATGGGGATAGTATGAAAAGGAGTGCAGACAATATCGTGGGGCAAGGGCCCTGCCGGAAAAGAAAAGGAGAAGAGAAACATGGCAAAGGAAAAGTTGGTAAAAAATATCACATCACGGGATGAGAATTTTGCTCAGTGGTATACGGATGTGGTACGAGAGGCAGAGTTGTGTGATTATTCCAGCGTAAAGGGATGTCTTAACTATCTTCCGAACGGATATGCGATCTGGGAGCTGATCCAGGCGGATCTTGACAGAAGATTTAAGGAGACCGGTGTAGAGAACGTATCCCTCCCGTTATTGATTCCGGAGTCCCTTCTTGAGAAGGAAGCAGAGCATGTAGACGGTTTCGCGCCGGAAGTGGCATGGGTTACCCATGGCGGTATGGAGAGGCTTCAGGAGAGACTGTGTATCCGTCCTACGTCAGAGACATTATTCTGCGATCTGTGGGCAAGGACTGTTAAGTCTTACAGAGATCTTCCGAAGGTATGGAACCAGTGGAATTCCGTTCTGCGCTGGGAGAAGACGACGAGGCCGTTCCTGCGTTCCAGAGAATTCCTGTGGCAGGAAGGACATACCATCCATGCGACTTATGAGGAAGCAGAGGAGCGTACGATCCAGATGCTTCATGTGTATGAGGATTGTTACAAAGAGACACTGGCGATTCCGTTCGTATCCGGAAGAAAGGCAGAGCACGAGAAATTTGCCGGAGCGCAGGATACTTATACGATCGAGGCGCTGATGCATGACGGTAAGGCTTTGCAGTCTGCGACCAGCCATTTCTTCGGAAGCGGATTCCCGGATGCGTTTGATATCAAATATGTAGATAAGAATAATGAGCTGCA
The DNA here is from genome assembly GCA_947564705.1 of uncultured Dorea sp. Lineage (GTDB taxonomy): Bacteria > Bacillota > Clostridia > Lachnospirales > Lachnospiraceae > Sporofaciens. The sequence goes on from CANODD010000182.1 coordinate 2,195, forward strand.
CAGTGTATACGAGACTTCATGGGGATGGTCCACCAGAAGTATCGGCGCGCTGATCATGGTTCACGGCGATGACGACGGACTGGTACTGCCTCCGCATGTAGCGCCGGTTGAATGCCGCGTGATTCCGATTGCCCAGCATAAAGAGGGCGTTCTTGACAAGGCTTATGCGCTTCTTGACGAGCTTAAGAAAGCCGGATACAGAGTGAAGATTGATGATTCCGAGAAGAGCCCGGGATGGAAGTTCTCCGAGCAGGAGATGCTTGGTATCCCGACCCGTATCGAGATCGGACCAAAGGATCTGGAGAAGAATCAGGTAATCGTAGTGCGCCGTGATACCCGCGAGAAGATGGTGGTTTCTATGGATGAGATCGCAGTGAAGCTTCGTGAGATCTTAGAGACCATGCAGCAGGATATGTATGATAGAGCCAGCGAGTTCCTGAACAGCCACATCGACACGGCGGTTACGATGGATGAGATGACGGAGAAGTTCAAGGCGAACCGCGGCTTCGTGAAAGCATGCTGGTGCGGAGATCCGGAGTGTGAAGGCGAAGTGAAGTATGTGACAGGCGGAGCTGCAACCAGATGTCTGATCGAGGATGAAGAGATGATCTCGGATAAGTGTATCTGGTGTGGAAAACCGGCGAAGCATATGGCATATTGGGGCAAGTCTTATTAGAAAGAAATATATATTTATGGGGCTGCCGCAAAATAGAATCTTTCTGTTTTGCGGCAGCCTCTTTTCTTCCTGTCTTCTCTAATTCAAGGTCCGGCGGTATGTGCTTGGGAGCATTCCATATCTTTTTTTGAATATCTTTGAGAATGCTTTCGTGTTTGGAAATCCATTACTATAAGCGATCTCGCCGATAGGGGCCTGGGACTCTGTCAGGTCCTTTACCGCATGTTCAAGGCGGATATCGTCCAGACAGGTTTTGTAATTGGTCTTTGCGTATTTTCGGAACATTCTTGACAGATAGGTCGGTGAATAGCCGAATGTCTCTGCCAGGCTTTCCAGTGAGATGTCTTTTTGATAGTTTTCTTTCATATAGGAAGTAATTAACGAAAGCCTGTCCAGCTTCCGGTGTTTTCGTATCAATTCTACATTTACGTTGGTTTCCCGGTATTTTGTTACAAGAATATAGAGCAGCATGAAGAATTGGCTCTGTACCTTAAGTTCGTAGCCGCATTGCTTCTCGTTATATCTGTGGAACATATCCTGGATGAGCCGCATTACCTCTTCGTCATAAATCCGGGAAGTGTGAGAAAAATAGATGAATTTTTCGTCTGTATAATATTTTTCAAACGTGGAAAGGGGGATCTGCAGCACCACCGTCCGATTTGGCTTTGGCGAGAAGACGGAATGTATCTCGTTGGAATTCACCAGCATGAATTCCCCCGGAACAAGGGGATGGCGGTCTTCCTCGACAAAGAATTCAAGCCCGCCCTCGAAGAGGGCAAAGATCTCGATGGATCTGTGCCAGTGCTTCTCCCGTATATAACCGCCGTCTTTTCCCTCGAACAGAAACATCTTGAATGGTATGTCGTAATTGGGGACGATAATCTCATGTGAATATGGCATGGTATGCTTCCTCTTAATCTTTTATATCATCTTTTATATATGCGGTATCCATTCGGACGCGCCTGTGACGCTGACTGCCTTTGCGCCGCATTCGTTGGCATATTCCGCGCATTCTCTCAGAGGGCGTCCTTCTGACAGAGCGAAGATGAAGCCGGCGGCGAAGCTGTCTCCCGCGCCTGTCGTATCGATACATGTCACATCCGGTCTGGCGGGCAGCATATAAGTCTCGTCATGGTTCATCACCAGGCACCCTTTTGCACCGCACTTGACGATCACATTCTGGATGCCTGTCCGAAGGAGAACTTCGGCCGCTTCTACCGCAGAGTTTTTCCCGGTAAGCAGCATAGCTTCTTCATCATTGGGCAGCAGATAATCGATATAGGAGAATGCGTCCGCCATCTCCTCAACCGTCTCGTGATTCTTGCATTTGGTCATGTCCGCGCACACGATCTTACCCTGCTTTTTGGCACAGGCAAAGATACGCCGCAGTTCCTCGGCACTGATCCGGGGAAATACGAAGATGCTGGCAAAACAGACGATCTTCGCACTCTTTGGGAAAGGCATATGGATATCGTTAAGGCATAGCCGTCTCAGGCTCCCTCTTTCGTTGGTAAGGAAACTCCGCTTTCCGTCTGTCTGTACGAGTACGATGTTGATGCCCGTCGTCAGATCATCCCGCAGACAGTCATCGGGAAGCAGGATGCCTTCTCTCTTACAGTGTCCGAGAAGATACTGACCCGCCGGATCACTGCCGATCACCGTTTCTAATAGAACTCTCTTGCCCATGCGCGAGAGTACCGTAGATTCGTTCAGTGCGTCGGCGCCTGTAGACATGCGGATATCCTCTGCCGGATAGGAGCCGGTCCGAAATACGTCCTCACTTGCCGGACGGACAAGTATGTCCACGATTGCTGCTCCGATTATGACGATTTCCGCTTCTTGCATGTCCATATCCCCGCTTTCTTTATATTAATATTTCTGATATTTATTTCCTTTTTCTTTGTCGTGTTATATCTTGAAAATTTGGTATTTGCTTCTGTTGTTCTTTATCATATCATGTATCCGTGAGGATATAAAGCGCCGGGGATAAAAAAGGACAAGAAAGTGCCATAAAAAGGCTAATTATTGCGTTGTATACCATATAAAAAGTTGATAAAATGACCTTAATGAGTTTTCGGACAAGGGAAGAAAGGAGAGGAAGGATAAAGATATGAAGATTCAAAATATAACGGACGCTTCGTTCGGTGTCTATGGAAAGGTTCTGACGGGATATGATTTTTCGGAATTGCTGGAGGTAATGGGACATATGCCTTGCCCGGCGGATGATGTGATCTATGTGCCCGGAGCGGATGAACTGGAGCGACTCCCGGCGGCAAGAGAGCTGAAAGAGCGGGCGTATGGCGGGCTTCCGATTCAGGCCGGGTATTGTAACGGGAATAATAAGAAGCTTAACGCCGTGGAATATCACCGTTCATCGGAGATAGACATTGCTCAGACGGACTTAATCCTTCTGCTTGGGAGGCAGCAGGATATTGAGGCGGACTTTACTTATGATACGGCGAAGATAGAGGCGTTCTATATGCCTGCGGGTACGGCTGTGGAATTATACGCGACGACTCTGCATTATGCACCGTGTACTGCCGGAGGGGATGGATTCCGGTGCGCAATCATCTTGCCTGCGGGTACGAATCTGGAACTTGACTTTGCACCGTCGGCAGAAGGTGAGGACAGGCTGATTACGGCAAAGAATAAATGGCTGATCGCCCACGAAGAGGCGAAGATTGCCGGAGCGTTCTGCGGATTGAAGGGCGAGAATATTACTGTGGCATAAAGAGTATAAGAACACGGGAAATCAGAGGCATTAGAAAGAGAGGTGACAGATGTATGAAATTATACGTGCTCAAAGAGCGGGAACTGGGGAAGAGAGATCCGATGATATACGGACATTTTATCGAACATTTCCACCGGCAGATCTACGGCGGGGTATATGATCCGGGAAATGAGTTGTCCGATGAGGACGGGTTCCGGACGGACGTACTGGATGCGATGAGAAAGATCAAAGTCCCCATCCTTCGGTGGCCGGGGGGATGCTTTGTGTCGTCATACCACTGGAAAAACGCCGTGGGCAGCAACAGAAAGCCCATGTTCGATAAGGCAGAAGAGCGAATGGCAGGAAAGGCGGCAGAGAAGGCAGAGGAGCGAACGG
>CANODD010000183.1 GCA_947564705.1 uncultured Dorea sp.
ACGGCTTTTGCCAGACGGGAAATCTTTCTTGAACATGTATTCTTGTGATAAACGCCCTTGCTCCCTGCTTTGTTGATTTCAACAGTCGCAACTTTCAGAGCAGCAGCCGCTGCTTCTGCGTCTTTGTTAGCGACGGCAGCTTCTACTTTCTTCACGCAAGTTTTTACCTTAGACTTGATTGCTTTATTTCTTGCAGCTTTTGTTTCGTTCACTAAGATTCTCTTCTTTGCAGATTTGATATTAGCCAATTTGTCCACCTCCAATATCTTATATTTCGATTCATTAGTATCGATTCTGACTTCGTTAGAGCCGGACACGGACGTTCTAACGAAACATACGAATTTATTTTAGGGCAAGTATTGGGTTCTGTCAATACATATTTCTCAAAATATTGTAAAAAATAGAATTAAATACGATTAAAGTGAGGATGTTTGGGATGATTGAGAAATATAGCATCAGAACCGACCTTGCTCTGGAGGACAAAGAGCGGTTTGAATCGGACAATGTGGAGGTTCAGGGGGTTTCCCTGAAAGAGGATTACGATGAGGAGAGGGAGATCAAGGTGACGACGGTTAAGATTGAGACCGAGAACGGAGCGAAGGTGATGCGTAAGCCGGTGGGCACGTACATTACCATGGAGGCTCCGAATATGTCCGTCCCGGATGAGGATTACCACGACGAGATCTCTAAGGAGCTTTCCAAGTTCCTGGAACGGTTTGTCGAGAAGGATAAGGAGGATTATTCAATCCTGGTGGTAGGCCTTGGGAACCGGAAGGTTACGCCGGATGCCCTGGGACCGTACGTGGTGGATAATCTGAATATTACCCGGCATATTGTGAAGGAGTACGGGAAATACGCCATGGGAGAGGAGGGTGTGCGTCTGGTGAGCGCCATCGTCCCGGGAGTTATGGCGCAGACCGGTATGGAGACGGTGGAGATCGTCAAAGCGATCGTACAAGAGACGAAGCCGGATATGATTATCGCGGTGGACGCCCTGGCGGCCAGGAGTTCGAAGCGCCTGAACCGTACCATCCAGATTACGGATACGGGGATCAATCCCGGATCAGGCGTCGGAAATCACAGGAATGCGATTACCAGAGATACTGTGGGAGTCCCGGTGATTGCAATCGGGGTTCCCACCGTCGTGGATGCCGCTACGATCGTCAATGATACGATGGAGAATCTGATCCTTGCGTTAGAAAGTTCGGAGACGCTTCGGGGAGTCGGCGTAGTCATGCAAGGGTACAATGCCGCCGAAAAATACGAGCTGGTAAAGGAACTGATCTCCCCTCATCTGAATAGTCTGTTCGTGACGCCTAAGGATATTGACGAAACGGTTAAGCGGATCAGCTATACGATATCGGAGGCACTGAATATGTTGTTTTCAAAGGGACATGCACATAATCGGGAAATGGGCGTCATATAGTGTAAAAGAATTATGTGGTTGGAGTGGTGTTGTGGAAAACGGAAAACGGATCAGCCGGATTATGATCGGAGTCATCACAGGCATACTGACAGTGTATGCCTGTATGCATGTGCCTGTACATATAGAAAGAGGAGAGAATAATCAGGACAGGATCAGCCGGATACTGCTCAGGTACTCCCAGAGGACGTATCTTCCGGGATTTTCGTATCTGGAAGAAGGAGAGGGAGGGAACCTGGAAACCTGGCTGGTACAAAGGGTAATGGAAATGATCCCTGTCGGAACGTATATGGAAGAAAAATCGGCTTCTTATACGGATGTGGAAGACCGGGAGACCTATCAGATGATTCTTGAAAGCCAGGCAAATGATGAAAATATGGTAGATGAGAACGGGAATCTTATAACGGAAGACGGGAAAGCAGAGGATGTGATACAGACCTCCGGAACACAGATCGACACTTCTATGGAGAAGCTTTTGAATTATGAATATCTGTTGGGAACCTTCTATACGGTTGACTCTAATACGATGGCAGACCCGGAACTGCTGAATGCCGGGAAGCTTATGGGGAAGGATATGAGCCTTGATATGACCGTTGAGGGACCGAAGGTACTGATCTATCATACACATTCCCAGGAGGCGTTCGCCGACTCGACAGCCGGAGATACCGGTACGACGATCCTTGGAATGGGGGATTATCTTGCAAAACTCTTGAACGACGCATACGATATTCCGACGCTTCATCATAAAGGCGTCTATGATCTTGTAGACGGAAAGCTGGACCGCAGCATGGCTTATGAGCTGGCGGAGCCGGAGATACAGGAGATCTTGAGCAAGAACCCGAGTATTGAGGTAGTGATCGATCTTCATCGGGACGGCGTAGGGGAAGGAACACATCTGGTGACGGATGTGAACGGAAAACCGACTGCCCAGATCATGTTCTTCAACGGACTCAGCAGAACTCGGGCGAACGGCAATATCAGTTATCTGGCAAATCCGTATATTGAAGATAACCTGGCGTTTTCTCTCCAGATGCAGATTGCGGCGGTCAATAAGTATCCGGGGTTTACCAGACATATCTATCTGCGGGGGTACCGGTATAATATGCATGTGAAGCCGAAGACTCTTCTGATCGAAGCCGGAGCCCAGACAAATACGGTGGAAGAGATGCGCAATGCGATGGAGGTACTGGCGGATACACTACATACAGTTTTAACGCCTTAAAAATGTATTTGAATCAGACTACATTTTGTGCTAAGATAGGGTGAGTTATCTTGTGGTCAGCACATTTTGGAAAGGAATTATGGAAAATGGCTAAGAATAATACGTATGATGCGGACAGTATCGCCATATTGGAAGGACTTGAAGCGGTAAGAAAAAGACCGGGGATGTATATCGGAAGCGTATCGACGAAGGGCTTGAATCATCTGATCTATGAGATCGTGGATAACGCGGTGGATGAGCATCTGGCCGGTTTTTGTACGGAGATCCATGTGATTCTTGAGAAAGATGGTTCGGCTACGGTGGCGGATAACGGGCGCGGCGTGCCCGTGGGTATGCATGCTGCGGGAGTATCGGCGGCCAGGGTGGTCTATACGACCCTTCACGCGGGCGGTAAGTTTGACGATTCGGCTTACAAGACCAGCGGAGGACTCCATGGAGTCGGTTCTTCGGTTGTAAACGCATTGTCTGCTTATATGAATGTGGAGATCAGCCGGGAAGGGTACATACATCAGGACCGGTATGAGCGGGGCAAGCCTGTGACCGAGCTTTTGGACGGGCTGCTTCCGAAGATCGGAAAGACCAGAAAGACCGGGACGAAAGTGAATTTTCTCCCGGATGACACGATATTTGAAAAGACGAAGTTCCGGGCGGAGGAAGTCAAGAGCCGCATGCACGAGACGGCTTATCTGAATCCGGAGCTTACGATTATATTTGACGATAAAAGAGGCAGTGAGACAGAGCATATCGTCTACCATGAGCCGGACGGGATTCTGGGATTCATCAAAGATCTGAATTCTAAGAAGGAGCCGGTGCACGATCCGGTTTATTTCAAGGGGGAATCAGAAGGAATCGAGGTAGAGGCCGCGTTTCAGTATGTGAATGAATTTCATGAAAATGTTCTTGGGTTCTGCAATAATATCTACAACGCGGAAGGCGGGACGCATCTGACCGGATTCAAGACGACATTTACGACTGTGATCAATCAATATTCCAGGGAATTGGGGATATTGAAGGAGAAGGATTCGAATTTTACCGGGGCAGATGTAAGGAATGGGATGACGGCGATCGTATCGATCAAACATCCGGACCCGAGATTTGAAGGGCAGACTAAGACGAAGCTGGACAACCCTGACGCCGCCAAGGCGTGCAGTAAGGTGACGAACGACGAGATCATCCGTTTTTTTGACCGTAATCTGGAGAGCCTTAAGAAGGTGATCGGATGTGCGGAGAAGGCGGCGAAGATCCGTAAGACGGAAGAACGGGCGAAGACGAATCTTCTGACCAAACAGAAATATTCTTTTGACAGCAACGGAAAGCTGGCTAATTGTGAGAGCAGAGACGCAAGCCAGTGCGAGATCTTCATTGTGGAGGGAGATTCTGCCGGAGGGTCGGCAAAGACGGCGAGAGACCGGATGTATCAGGCGATCCTGCCTATCAGGGGTAAGATTCTGAATGTTGAGAAGGCGAGCATAGACAAGGTATTGGCGAATGCAGAGATTAAGACGATGATCAACGCTTTCGGCTGCGGTTTCTCAGAAGGGTACGGCAATGATTTTGATATCAGTAGACTGCGGTATGACAAGATAATTATCATGGCGGATGCCGACGTGGACGGGGCGCATATCTCTACGCTTCTTCTCACGTTGTTCTACCGGTTCATGCCGGAATTGATCTATGAGGGGCATGTCTATATTGCCATGCCTCCGCTTTATAAGGCGATGCCGAAGAAGGGGGAGGAAGAGTATCTCTATGATGACAAAGCCCTGGAACGGTATCGTAAGACCCACGACGGTCCATTTACCCTGCAGAGATATAAGGGGTTGGGAGAGATGGACGCGCAGCAGTTATGGGAGACGACTCTGAATCCCGAGACGCGCCTTCTGAAGCTGGTGGAAATCGAAGACGCGAGAATGGCGTCCAGCGTGACCGAGATGCTGATGGGTACGGAGGTGCCGCCGAGAAGAACATTCATCTATGAAAATGCCACAGAAGCAGAGCTGGATATCTGACGGAATATAAGAGTACTCTCAGTAATATGTAAATATGTACAAAGAGCTTCTGAGGGGACTTTAGAAAGAGGAGAAGAAAATGCAGGATTCACAGATTATCAGAACCGAGTATTCGGATGTCATGAAGAAATCATACATTGATTATGCCATGAGCGTCATCATAGCACGGGCTCTGCCGGACGTCCGGGACGGCCTTAAGCCGGTGCAGCGGCGGACGCTTTATGATATGCATGAGCTGGGGATACGCTATGACAGGCCGTATCGTAAATGTGCCCGTATCGTGGGAGATACCATGGGTAAATACCATCCTCACGGAGACAGCTCTATCTACGAGGCGCTTGTGGTCATGGCGCAGGAGTTCAAGAAGGGAATGATCCTGGTGGACGGGCATGGGAACTTCGGCTCCATCGAGGGAGACGGGGCGGCAGCCATGCGTTATACGGAGGCGCGGCTTGCGAAGGTGACCCAGGAAGCTTATCTGTCGGATCTGGACAAGGATATCGTGGATTTCGTGCCGAATTTCGACGAGACGGAGAAGGAGCCGGAAGTGCTTCCGGTAAGGCTTCCCAATCTTCTGGTCAACGGGGCAGAAGGAATCGCAGTGGGTATGGCCACCAGCATCCCGACTCACAATCTGGGAGAAGTGATCGACGCGGTCAAGGCATACATGAAGAATGACGAGATCAGTACGAAGCAACTGATGAAGTATATCAAAGGTCCGGATTTCCCCACGGGCGGAATCGTAGTGAATAAAGACGACCTTCCGGAGATCTATGAGACGGGCGTCGGCAAGATTAAACTGCGGGGCAAGGTAGAGGTTGAGGAGATGAAGGGGGGCAAGACGCGCCTGGTCATCACGGAGATACCCTATACCATGATCGGGGCGGGGATCGGAAAATTCCTGAACGACGTCTGTGCTCTGGTGGAATCGAAGAAGACCAGTGATATCGTGGATATCTCGAACCAGTCCTCCAAGGAAGGAATCCGGATCGTGATCGAACTCAAGCGGGGAGCGGATATAGAGAATCTGAAGAATATGCTCTATAAGAAGACTCGTCTTGAGGATACCTTCGGGGTCAATATGCTTGCGGTGGCAAACGGCAGGCCGGAAACCATGGGACTTAGGAAGATTATCGAACATCATGTGGATTTCCAGTTTGAGATGGCGACCAGAAAGTACAGGAATCTGCTGAATAAGGAGCAGGATAAGAAGTAGAAAATTTAAAAGCTATTTTAGAGAAAATCGAATCTCATGGATAGTG
>CANODD010000184.1 GCA_947564705.1 uncultured Dorea sp.
CTCCCGCTTCATAACCTCTTTGATCTCCTCAATCACCGGATATTCCTCTATCGTAACCTTTTCCAATACATTGCCCATACAGGATGCCGTCAGAGACAGATCCTGCTTTTTAAGTCCCTCTATGATCCCGTCTATGTCCGGATGCTGTTCGATCTCATGAGAATCCAGTTTCTCATAGACCAGTTTCGTCGAGACACTGACCGGAGGTTTTGCGATCAGGACATAACATCTGGGCATAGGGGAAAGGGGCGTTAATTCTTCGCCGATTCCTTCTGCCAGCACCGTTCCCCGCATGATACAATACGGTACGTCCGCCCCCAGCTTTACGCCCCTCTCCATCAATTCCTGCTGCGTAAGCCCCAGCGCAAACATACGGTTCATCCCAAAAAGCACCGTTGCCGCGTCTGCACTTCCGCCCGCCATCCCTGCCGCCACCGGAATATGCTTATCCAACGTAATCTTCACACCGTCTTTTATCCCAAATTCCGCTCTCAGAAGTTCTGCCGCCTGATAAGCAAGATTATTCTCATTAACCGGAAGATAGTAGAGATTCGTAAATATGCTGACTCCCGGCTCCCTCTTCTTCTCTAACCGGATCTGGTCGTACAGATAGACCGTCTGCATGACCATACGTACGTCATGATATCCGTTCTCCCGTCTTCCCAGCACATCCAGGCCCAGATTAATCTTCCCCAGCGCTTTCAAGTCCAATTTATCCATATGTTTTCTCCTTTGATCATCATATTCTCTCCCGCAGAATATTTTTCTGAGAGTGCTGCTTCGCAAACTATTCGGCTTCTTTTTCTTCTGCATTTTGTATACAGTATGCTTATAGTATACTCATATTTTCTTTAAAAATCAATACCCTGTCGCCGGCTTTTATCTCTTCTGATTCTAATTCGTTCACTTCCATAATCCCTTCTACCGTTGTGTTATACTTTTTCGCCAAATCCCACAAAATATCACCGTCGCGGACTATATAGCCCGTGATTCCCGGCCTCTTCTCCATCTCTTCCATATCGAACGGCGTAAATTCTATCTCTTTAATGTTCCTTATCTTAACCGGTCTCTTCAGGAAACTGTTGAAAGCCAGCACAGCCTTAACTTCGATCTCATCCGTTCCCAGAAGCCCGACGGATACCTGCTCTACGGCATATGTAAGGCCAAACGTCATATCCTTCGCCGTCTCATTACTTTCCAACAGGTACGTGAAAGGCACCATCCCCTGCCATGTGTCAAAGGGGACTGAATCATCCGCCTTAACATACAGGAAACTGATATGCAGGACTCCCTCAATCTGAAGTCCCTGTTCCGTCACTTCCGTATGCTCTACCTGAATCCTTGCACTGTTATGGCATATCTGGAGAATGTCATCCTTGATCTCCGGCAGGGATAACTGCTCCGTCACTTTGCATTTCGAATGATTCTGAAGAAGCAGCCTTTCCAGATCCTCTTCTGTCGTTTTCAGCATACAGTTTTGCTGCAGAGAATAAGCATCCGCCAGAATATCCATCTTCTCCTCTTCATACACGATCAGGCGGACTTCCAGCGTCGCTTCCACACCGATCAGGCGCATCTCTCCATCCTCATCCATCTTTACATCAATATTTACATCTGTAAGTTCCGGATAGACTTGATGATACATGGAATCCTGCGCCCCATAGCATTCGATGCGCCCTTCGTACGGCACAGACTGCTCGATCCAGTCTGTCTTTCCGTCCAGAGATTCATAAAAGCAGAACAGCAGAAGCTCTCCCTGAATCTTCAATTCGTCCTGTTCTATGCGGGTATCTAATCTGCGGCTCATTACCTCTGTCCAGAGCAATGTCCCGACGTTCTCCTTCGTCCCGCCTATTGAGACCTCCTCCTTGATCCGGTATGTATCCTTCTTCGTCGTGAATACTTTCAGAAATTCTTTGCTTTCAAACCTCTTATGCAAGGGCTCTTCGCCTTCGATATCCACCGTAAGCTCTGCTTCCTGCTGCCCTTCCGAGCAGACAGCCAGTTCCACCAGCGCCTTGATATTCAGTTTTCTGGAATGAATCGTGCTTACAGTCAGATCGGCGCTTGAAGATTGGATGTATAACTGTCCCGCCGGCTCCCGTTCCAGATAAATCATTTCCTCAAAAGGAGTCCTTCCCTCCAGGCAGGAGAGGCGTACTTCCCCCTCTTCTGTCACATAGAGAACCTTAAAGTTCAGTTTTCCCGCCACTCTTATGTAATTCTCCACCACTTTCATATCTTCAACGGTGATCGTCCCTTCCCCTAAGATCACCTTCTTCACATCGTTCTTTACGTCAGGTACATTATAATCATCATCAATATAGAATTGATCCATGATCGTATTTCCCGTCTTGTAAGTCTGCATTTGCTTTGTTACATATTCCATATCCGGACCTCCTAATCAAATTCTATGGGCTTGTCGGTATATTCCATCTTGACCACCACGTAAGGGTATGTCTTTTTCTTCAGGATCTTTTCTTCTTTCCCTGGTCCCAGCAGGCTGGTATTTATATGTACTCTCTGTTCCGTCTCATAGCACCGGCTGACATTCACGCTATACCCGCTGGTCTTTTTAACCCCGTAACCTCTGGCTATATACAGATAACCCTTGTCGGCATAGCTTAGCTTCACAGGCTCTTCTTTTGCTTCCTCGATCCGGAGTGTAAATTCCTCCGGGATGTCCTCTTTATCAAGTACCGTAAACTCGATATCTCTTATTTTTTTTTCGTCCGTCTTGCTTATCGAACATGCCGTCAGGGTCAAGAGGACCAGAATCAGCACGGCAAGATGCCTTTTTCCCATAGCGCCCTCCCGAATCTTTAAGGATTTCTCCCTAATATCATACACAGTAACTCTAGGAAAAATTCCAATTTTGTAGTATAATTGATTCGGTTCTACAATACGGCATTATATTAGTATTTACAAAATCTAGTTTAAGGAGATATCTTATGAACACTACTGAAAGACTTTCCGGGATCCTGCTGCATCCCACATCCCTGCCTTCCCCTTACGGTATCGGCGACCTCGGCAAGAAGGCTTATGATTTCGTTGACTTTCTTGAGAAGGCGGGACAGCATCTGTGGCAGATCCTTCCCCTGACTCATACCGGTTACGGTGATTCCCCTTATCAGAGCTTCTCTGCCTATGCCGGACAGCCGCTTCTGATCAGCCCGGATTACCTGATGGAATCAGGACTCATCATTTCCGCAGACCTTGCCGATATCCCGGAGTACGACCCGGACCATATTGACTACGGAACTGTCATTCCCTGGAAACAGTCCTTATTCAGGAAAGCTTATGCCCGTTTTTCCAGTGCGGAATATCACAGGAAGAGTATTTATCAGGCATTTCTTTCATTCATCCGCAAGGAAAGCTTCTGGCTTGACGATTATGCACTATTCATGGCGTGCAAAGAAGAAAACGGCGGCGCAAGCTGGCTTGAATGGGAAGAAGAATACCGGGTGCCGACTGAAGAATTCAAGAATACTCTGCGCAGAACACTGAAAGAGCAGATCGGTTTCTACCAGTTCCTGCAGTTTATCTTCTATGAGGAATGGCTTGCGCTTAAGGACTACGCTAACCGGCGCGGAATAAAGATCATCGGCGATATCCCTATCTTTGTATCCATGGACAGCGCCGACGTATGGGCGAACAAGGAGCTGTTCCAGCTTGATCCCGACGGTTATCCGCTGAAAGTTGCCGGAGTCCCGCCGGATTACTTCTCGGCTACCGGACAATTATGGGGCAATCCTCTATATGCATGGGAGGTACACCAAAAAGACGGATTCTCATGGTGGATCTCACGAATCCGCCATCAGTTGAAATCCCTGGATATCCTGCGCATCGATCATTTCCGCGGATTTGAAGCTTACTGGTCCGTCTCCTACGGCGAGGAGACCGCAATCAAGGGCGAGTGGATGAAGGCTCCCGGATACGAATTGTTCCGGGCGATTCAGGCCGCTCTGGGGGACGAACTTCCGATTATCGCGGAGGATCTTGGCATCATCACCCCTGAAGTAGACGCCCTGCGCACAAGCTTCGGATTCCCGGGGATGAAGGTACTCCAGTTCGCCTTTGAATCCACCGGTGAGAGCGATTATCTGCCGCACCGGTACAAAGACCCGAACTGTGTCTGCTATACCGGAACCCATGACAATGATACCACCCTGGGCTGGTTTCTGAATCTTTCAGAAGAATGCCGGGACAAAGTTCTCAGATATACGCGCTGCACAGACCCTGCCGGCCTGGGCATTGACATGATCCGCACCGCCTTTGGAAGCATCGCGGGCTATGCCGTCTTTCCGCTCCAGGATGCTCTCGGATTTGGTTCTCACGCAAGGATGAACACCCCGGGAGTCGCCGCCGGCAACTGGAACTGGCGGTTCCGCGAGGCTGCATTGCAGGACGGACTTGCCGAAGCATTAAGAGAAATTACTATTTTATACGGCAGATATTAGATTGGAGGGACTCATCGATGATCAGGTTTATACTGTTAGTCCTGTTTTTATTCTCATTCCTGCTCTTCGGGCTCCCCATATTAGGGGCGGAATGGATCTACAGAAAATACAATCAAGAAGCAAGCGACTACCAATGCCTTCGGATCGTCCAATGGGCATTCAAAGTGCTGCTTCTGATTACCGGTGTGTCTGTGACGGTAATCGGGGAGGAAAATGTTCCTGACGAACCGGTGCTTTTTATCGCAAATCACAGAAGTTATTTCGACATTCTGCTGACTTATTCCCGCTGCAAGCGGCTGACCGGCTACGTCGCCAAGAAAGAGATGCTTCGCTATCCCGTCCTCCGCGACTGGATGAAGCGCCTGTACTGCCTCTTCCTGGACCGTGACAATCCGAAAGAAGGTCTTAAGAGCATCCTGACGGCCATTGACCACGTGAAGAACGGAATCTCTGTCTGTATCTTCCCGGAGGGCACCCGCAACGACGGGGAAGAGCTCAGCATGCTCCCCTTCCACAGCGGTTCCTTCAAGGTCGCCGAAAAAACAGGCTGCGCCATCGTACCTGTCAGCCTGAACAACACTCACTTTATGTTCGAGCAGCATATTCCAAAGATTGAGAAAACCCACGTCGTAATCGAGTACGGCAAGCCGATCTATCCGAAGGAGCTGGACAAAGAGACCAGAAAACGAATCGCCCCTTATTGCCAGAACATCATACAGGAGACGATCAACCGCAACCAATCACTGGTATAAGGTTTCTGAATATAAGGTTTCAAAACAAAGGCTTTACAGCCAAAAAGCTAGTTGCTATAATAAGACAAATTATACACAAAGGAGTATGAAAATAATGAACAGACACGAGTTAACTTTGCTGACAGACCTGTATGAACTGACCATGATGCAGGGTTATTATGTAAAAGGACAAAATGAAAAGGTTATTTTTGATGTTTTCTTTCGCCAGAATCCCTGCAACAACGGATATTCTGTCTGCGCGGGACTTCAGCAAGTCATCGATTATATTAAAAATCTGAATTTCACCTATGAAAACGTAGATTATCTGCGAAGCCTGGGTATATTCAGCGAGGACTTCCTGCAATACTTGAGCGGATTCCATTTCAGCGGAGATATCTATGCGATTCCGGAAGGAACCGTTGTATTTCCGAAGGAACCTCTGCTTAAAGTCGTTGCGCCTATTATGGAAGCCCAGCTTGTAGAGACGGCTATACTGAACATCATCAACCATCAATCCTTAATCGCTACGAAAGCCTCCCGGGTGGTATTTGCCGCCGACGGGGACGGGATCATGGAATTCGGGTTAAGACGCGCCCAGGGTCCGGACGCCGGACTGTACGGCGCACGGGCCGCCATGATCGGAGGGTGTGTCGGAACTTCTAACGTGCTTGCCGGCGAACTCTTTGATGTTCCTGTAATGGGAACCCACGCACAT
>CANODD010000185.1 GCA_947564705.1 uncultured Dorea sp.
CGACCAGATTGAAGAGAAAGGCGGCACCGAGATCGAAGAGATTCTCCAGATCATCAAGGGACCGGACTTCCCGACAGGGGGAATGATCCTTGGAACCAGGGGAATCGAGGAGGCCTACCGTACAGGACGGGGAAAGATACGGGTGCGCGCGGTTACGGACATTGAATCCATGCCGAACGGAAAGAGCAGGATTATCGTTACGGAACTTCCCTATATGGTGAATAAGGCAAGGCTGATCGAGAAGATCGCCGAGCTGGTGAGGGATAAGAAGATTGACGGTATCACGGAATTAAGCGACCAGTCCAGCCGTGAAGGTATGCGGGTAGTGATAGAGCTGAGAAGGGATGTGAATGCGAATGTCATCCTGAATCAGTTATATAAGCATACGCAGCTTCAGGATACCTTCGGTGTGAATATGCTTGCGTTGGTGAATAACCAGCCGAAGGTCATGAATCTTCTGGAGATGCTGAATCACTATCTGAATCATCAGGAAGAGGTAGTCACGCGGCGGACGCAATATGAGCTGAATAAAGCCCGGGAAAGAGCGCATATCTTAGAAGGGCTGCTGATCGCTCTTGATAATATCGACGAAGTGATCCAGATTATCCGAAATTCGCAGACAGTACAGATCGCCAAGAATGAGTTGATAGAAAGATTTGCCCTGACAGACGTGCAGGCACAGGCCATTGTAGATATGCGCCTGCGTGCCCTGACAGGTCTGGAAAGAGAGAAGCTCGAGAAAGAATACAATGAGCTGATGGAACAGATCAGCCGGTTGGAAGCTATTCTCGCGGACAGGAAGCTGCTGCTTGGGGTGATCAGGGAAGAGATCATTGTTATTCGGGATAAATACGGTGATGAGAGAAGGACGTCTATCGGATTCGATGAATTTGATATATCCATGGAAGATCTGATTCCTAAGGAGGACGTCGTTATCACGCTGACAAAATTAGGCTACATTAAGCGTATGTCTAATGATACTTTCAAGGCGCAGAACCGAGGCGGAAAAGGTATCAAAGGAATGCAGACTCTGGAAGAGGATTATGTGGAAGAGTTGTTCATGACACATACGCATCACTATATCATGTTCTTTACCAACACAGGACGAGTGTATCGCCTGAAGGGATACGAGATCCCGGAAGCAAGCCGTACATCCAGAGGAACCGCGATCGTGAATCTGCTTCAGTTGATGCCGGGAGAGAAGATCAGCGCGGTGATCCCTATCGACGAGTACAGAGACGGAGAGTATCTCTTTATGGCGACGAAGAAGGGACTGGTGAAGAAGACTCCTATTAAGGATTATGCATTCGTCCGAAAGACGGGCCTGGCGGCAATCACGCTTCGGGAAGAGGATGAATTGATCGAGGTGAAATACACGAACAGTGACCAGGAAGTGTTCCTTGTTACGGAGTATGGACAGTGTATCCGTTTTGATGAGAAGGATGTAAGGCCTACCGGAAGGAACTCCATGGGTGTCAGGGGAATGAATCTTTCCGACAGAGACGAAGTTATCGGTATGCAGTTGAGTTCCCAGGGAAGCGAGCTTCTGATCGTATCTGAGAAGGGAATGGGAAAACGTACTTCTATAGAAGAGTTCAATTGTCAGAATCGAGGAGGTAAGGGAATCAAATGCTATAAGATCACGGAGAAGACGGGGAATGTCGTCGGTATCAAGGCTGTGAATGAGGATGATGAGATCATGATTATCAATACCGAGGGGATCGTGATCCGGATGAAGTGTTCCGGAATCTCCGTACTTGGGCGTGTCACTTCCGGAGTCAAACTTATTGATCTCAAAGAAGGAGATATCGTGGCAAGCATCGCCAAAGTAAGGAAGGGCGATGAAGAAGAGGACAGTGAGGAAGAAGAAAAGGAAGAAGAAAAGTAATTATAAAAAGGTTGTCAGGAAACGTATTGTTTTTTGGCAACCTTTTTTAACTTGCGGCACTTTTATAATTTGTAAGTTTCTTTCATCTATAAGTTTCTTTCATCTATAAGTTTCTTTCATCTATAGATTTCTGTAGGTTTCTACAGGTTATCTTTCTCAAGTTCACGCAGAATGATTTCTGCAGTTTTCGTGACTGTATCTGATACAAATTGTGTGCACCGGGCTTTTCTCTCCGGAGAGCCCTTCTCCATGCCCCTGGTAAGAACACGGCAGCACGTCCCGCCGCAGGTCTCTTTGAAATAATCATGAAGTTCATTGGTGAGTTCAAAGCATCTTACGTTCTTCGGATCGCCCGGAACCTTCCGTCCAAAGAAATATCCGATACACATGGTTCCCCCTGCCAGGGCCCCGCAGATACATCCGCCGCCTCCGAGTCCCCATGGGAATCCGGAACTCATGGCGATTGCGTCGTCGGACATGTCCAGTTCAAAATTCTTGCGGATTGCGTAGATTACGGATTCAGAGCAGGCAAATCCCTGATGGAAGATGTCAACCGCGTCTTGTCTGAGCTGCTCCATATTGATATTTGTAGTCATTGTGAAAACCTCCCGAATTTTTTTATTCCCGCGAGCAGCGGGTTCTTTGATTCTATGTTTATTTTATCTCAATAGGGATAGGAATGGAAGAAATATCAGGATTTTTTATTAATTGAAATCTCGTGAATTGAAATAATTAAAAAAATATATCGAAAAACGATAAAGAAATATTGAAAATCAATAATGAAAGTGGTATAGTAAAGTTCATAAAGGAAAAAAAGGATGTGAATGAATGATGAATCAACGTATGATCAGATTTACAAAGTTTTTTCTGGATTTTATGTTTTACAGCGGTTTTATAATATTTCTGACCCTTCCGTTAAGTTTAAAGTTTCTTGGGAAATATTATTCTGGTATTATCAATGAATATTTTTTATTTATGCTCGCAGTATTCGGAATGTCCGGAATATTCGGAATAATGATTATCAGTCAGCTGCGTAAGATGATGAAGACTGTGATACAGGAATCGTGTTTTGTATATGAGAATGTAAAAAGCCTGAATACTATGGCGGTGTTAAGTCTCTGTATCGTAGTCATGTTTGTGATCAAACTTTGTGTCCTTCCTACTCCCGCCACAGGAGTGATTGTTCTCGTATTCTTTATCGCTGCTTTGTTCTGTGAAGTACTGGCCCATGTATTTGAGGAAGCAGTGAATTATAAAGAAGAGAATGATCTGACGATATAGGGAGGTGATGTCGTGGGGATAAAGATTAATATTGACGTAATGATGGCGCGGCGGAAGATAGGGCTTACGGAACTTGCAGGAAAGATAGATATAACCCCGGCAAATCTGTCTGTTTTGAAGAATAACAGGGCAAAAGCAATCAGGTTTTCTACACTGGAAGCGATCTGCAGGGAGTTAGAATGCCAGCCGGGAGATATTATGGAATATGAGTCGGATAAGTGACAGACTATTGTTAGTGTTTGTTAGATTAAAAGATTGGATAGAATGACTGGGAATTTAATTTAGATAATGGAGGTGGAATTTTTATGAAGGAAAATATGTTAATCATAAAAATACGTGATAATTATAAATATTTCGGGGGTTTAAGCTTAATCTATGGGCTGATCTTTACTTTTTGTCTGTATAAGAATATCTCAGGAATAACGTTTCCCGTATGTATAGGCGTAACGATTGTATTCGCAGTATTATTTATGAAGAAGATTAACTATAAGATTATGAGGCACTCTGTCCCTTATCTGGCCGGTATGATACTGCTTGGTATATCATCGGCTTATACCACTTCAGTTTTTTTGCATATTTTTAATATAGCCGGCATTCTTCTGTTGTTCATAGTCTTTATGCTGCATCAGTTTTATAATGATTATGTATGGAATTTTCCGGCATATTTGAAGAGAATATTTATATTGTTGGGAACAACGATTCAGTCTGTTCCATATATCTACTGGCATGGAGGGTGGTTCTTCAGTAAGAATAAGGATAACAGAAAGAATAATACGCTGATAGCAGTGGTAATAGGATTTATCGTGGCGATGGCGGTTCTGTGTATTACGCTTCCGCTGCTATTAAGTTCCGATATTATGTTTTCTAAGCTGTTTGGAAAGATATTGGAGCATATTAACTTTGCTTCTTTATTCTGGATTAGTCTGACTTTTATATTCGGTTTTACTCTGCCTTACGCTTTCTTTATTGCCTTGTGCAGGTATAATCTGAACCAGGATGAAGAGAACATTGATGCTGCGGCGAAAAGAGACGGTATGGGAGGATATCCGGGAAGAAGAATGTCTCCCAGATATTTTGATCCCATTATAGGAATTACGTTTACAAGCATTATCAGCCTGATTTATCTTATTTATTGTGCTATACAGATTATGTATCTGTTCATAGGAATGCGCATAGGGCTTCCGGAGCAGGTGACGTACGCGGAGTATGCAAGGGGAGGCTTCTGGGAATTATTGTTTGTCAGTGTGATTAACTTTATCATGATATTGTTATGTATGTATCTTTTCCGGGAAAACGTGGTTCTGAAGGTAATTCTTACGGTTATATGCGGGTGTACTTTTGTGATGATCTTATCTTCAGGATACAGGATGATGATGTATGTAGGCGAATATTATCTTACGTTTCTTCGGGTTCTGGTGTTGTGGTTTTTGATTGTACTGGCATTGATCATAGCAGGGATGGTTGTGAGTATCTATAAAAAGAGATTTCCTTTATTTCACTATATTATGGCTGTAGTCGGGGTGATGTATATAGGGTTCTCATTCTCAAGACCGGATGTGATTGTAGCAAAATATGATATTGCCCGGTGGGAAGGTACAAGTGATGCGGATTTCTATTATCTTATGTATGAAGTTTCTTCGATTGACGCTGCAACGGAGATTGCAAAGATAGATTTGGATGATGAGAAATGGGCTTCTGTAGAAAACAGATATATAAAACAGAGTATTTATAATTACTTTCTTTATATATCAGAAAATAATGAAGGAATCTTTTTCAGAAAAGCCAATTATTCCAGAATCAGGGCGAAGCTGGCTGCAGACAGGTATCTCGAAGAACATAAGGATGATATAAATACGAATGATTCATGGTAGACTAATCAGAGAAGTAACTGAAAATTAAATGGAATCAGAAGTAAAATTTCGGTTTATAAAATTTTGTATATGTGGTAAAATAAGTTCTCAGACAGTCTGTCGCAAGCAAAAGATTAAGACAAGAAGGATGAAGGACTTATGAAACGGATATTATATATGGTGATGCGAAATATTATTCTGGTTCCATTTATGTGGGTGCGTTTGTGTTATCATGCGTCGCATGTAGATAAATATACAGAAGAAGAACATTATAAGATGCTGTCATTCATCGTTCGCCGGGCCAATAAAGGAGGAAAGGTAACGATTGATGTGTATGGTCAGGAGAATATACCATCTGAGAATGGATTTATGTTTTTTCCGAATCATCAGGGATTGTTTGATGTACTGGCAATTCTGGAAGCATGCCCGAGACCCTTTTCAGTCGTGGCAAAAAAGGAAGTGGAACATATCCAGTTCCTGAAACAGGTATTTGCATGTATGAAAGTATATACTCTGGATAGAGATGATGTAAGACAGGCTATGAAGGTAATTGCAGATGTGTCAAAAGAGGTCATGAACGGAAGAAATTACGTTATCTTTGCGGAAGGAACCCGTTCCAAAGAAGGAAATGAGGTGCAGGATTTTAAAGGAGGAAGCTTTAAAGCGGCTACGAAAGCGAAGTGTCCGATTGTTCCGGTGGCGTTGATTGACGCATTTAAACCATTCGATATAGATAAGGTTGATCCGGTTACGGTACAGGTTCATTTTTTGAAGCCCCTTTATTATGAGGATTATAAAGAAATGAAAACGAAAGAGATCGCGGCGCTGGTAAAAGAAAGGATTGAAAAGGAGATAAAAGA
>CANODD010000186.1 GCA_947564705.1 uncultured Dorea sp.
AACAGCTTAGGAGCCCTAATGCAGTTACTATGTGGTTCACTGTGGTTACTTGTGACTACCGATTTCTCACCAGTGGAAATTACATGGTTTTCTACCGTGTGAGTGGGCAGGATGTGTACATTGACCGTATTCTCTACGGCAGACGAGATTATCTTCGGATTCTGTTTCCTGATCTGCCGCAGAATGACAACGAAGGATAGAACAAAATATAGTAACGACGGAACCGCTGGCTGACGCTGGTGGTTTTTTCTCATAAATCGTGTATAATATATTTGAAAAATCTGTGAGTAAAGGGAGGCGTTTTGTTTGCACAAATTATTACTTCTCGAAGATGATATCAGTCTGATTGACGGTCTGACCTATTCTTTGGAGAAAAACGGATTTGATATAGATGTGGTCAGATCGATAAAGGAAGCAGAAAAGAGAATTGCAGAAGACGCGGGTTTTGACCTGCTTCTTTTTGATGTGACGCTGCCTGACGGAAACGGATTCACTTTATGTGAAAAGATCAGGGCATCCGGGAGTCAGGTTCCGATTATCTTCCTGACGGCGTCCGATGAGGAGACCAGTGTAATAAGGGGGCTTGACTGCGGAGGAGACGATTATATCACAAAACCATTTAAACTTGGGGAACTGTGTTCTCGGATCCGGGCATTGCTGCGCCGCAGTGGCATGAAAAACGATGAGGGGAATATCCTGCGGTCAGGCAGTCTGACGGTAAATCTTGCGGAAGGAAGAGTGTTTTTAGAAGGAGAGCCGGCGGAATTCACCGGGGCAGAGTACAGGCTTCTCTGTCTGCTGCTGAAAAACAGCGGAAGAGTTCTTACCCGGAGAATGATTCTGGACAAACTGTGGGACGGCGCAGGGAACTTTGTTGATGATAATACGCTGTCGGTATATATACGGCGTCTGCGTGAGAAACTTGAAAAAAACCCTTCTTTGCCGGAGCATCTGATTACGGTTCGGGGATTCGGGTACCAGTGGAAGGAGTGAAGGATTTGAAGTTTTTGTATGAAAAGCAGACGCGCAGGTTCTGCACTTTTCTTGCGGTAATCTGTGTGCTGCAGAGCTGTATATTAGGGTTCTGCGGTATCTTTCAGGCGCAGGATATCAGGAAAATTCTGGTGAAGCGTGAGCTTGCGGCGGCCTCTTATCTGCTGGAGCAGGACGTATCTCCGGCGCTGGTAGCATCTGCCTGGAATCACAGGAAAGTGACGGAAGAGGGCAGAGAACTGCTGGAAGCTATAGGCCACACGGAGCAGACGCAGAGTTACCTGTATCTTCTTATTGAGCAGACAACCATTCCATTGATCGCGGTACTGCTGTCAGTCGGTGTGATATTTGCAGTAGTGCTGTTAGCCGGGGCGGGTCTGTTTCTGAAAAAGAGAGAACAGATGTATGAGAACGCGGAAACGGTGATTACTCAGTATGCAGAGAATCGGTTTGAAGCGCATCTCCCGGCGGGAGAAACGGGGACGGTGTATCAGTTATTCGGGACGATTGAACAGCTTGCGATGTCACTGCAGGCTAAGAGTGAGATGGAACATAAGGCAAAGATATTTTTGAGAGATATGATATCGAATATCTCGCATCAATTAAAAACACCTCTTGCCGCGTTGAATATGTATATGGAGATTATAACAGAGGAACCGCAAAATGAAGAGACGGTGAGGAATTTCTCACGGAAATCTGTAAAATCTCTGGAACGGATGGAGCAGCTCATTCAATCTCTTTTGAAAATGGCGCGTCTGGACACGGGAAATATCGTGTTTGAGAAAAGAGAATGTTATGCGGCTGAGATAGCGAGGCAGGCAGTGAATGATCTTCAGGAGCGCGCGAAGCAAGAAGGAAAGAAGATTCTTACAAAGGGCAGGCTTGAGGAACGGCTGTATTGTGATCAGGAGTGGACGAAAGAGGCGGTGGGAAATCTGGTAAAGAATGCTTTGGATCATACAGAGTCCGGCGGAGAAGTCTGCGTATCGTGGGAGAGGACACCGGCGTATTTTTGTCTGTCTGTAGAAGACAACGGGTCCGGCATTGACCCGGAGGATATCCATCATATTTTCAAACGTTTTTATCGAAGCAGAATTTCCAATGACGGGCAGGGGACAGGACTTGGGCTTTCACTTGCCAGATCCATCGCAGAAGGCCAGGGCGGCAGTCTGTCCGTGGAGAGCAGATTGGGGGAAGGGAGTATATTCCGGATAACCTTCCTTACGAATCTGTAAGCTTCCGTTCATCAGAATGTAAGGTGAAGATGTTACCCTGATAATATAGAAAATATAGAAAGGCAGGGTATTGAAATTGGAAATATTAAGGGTGGAAAATCTTTGCAAGGTTTATGGAAGCGGGGAAGCCCGAGTAGACGCGTTAAAGCATGTTTCCTTCTCCATGCAGAAAGGAGAATTCGCAGCGGTAGTCGGAGCATCCGGTTCCGGGAAAAGCACGCTTCTGAACTGTATCGGCGGGTTGGATGAGGCGGATACCGGGAAAGTATTTTTAAATGGAAGAGATGTATTTGCGATGGAGGAAAACGAACGGACCATTTTCCGGCGGCAGAATATCGGGTTTATCTTTCAGTCTTTTCATCTGATTCCGGAGCTTAATGTGGAACAGAATATCATCTTTCCTCTTCTTCTGGATTACAAGAAACCGAAGCGTGAAAGGGTGGAGGAGATTCTGGAGGTGCTGGGGCTTGCGGACAGGCGGAAGCATTTGCCCGGACAGCTCTCCGGCGGACAGCAGCAGCGTGTGGCAATAGGGCGTGCGTTGATTACGAGACCGATACTGGTCCTGGCGGACGAGCCCACCGGAAACCTGGATTCTCAGAGCAGCCGGGACGTGATGGATCTCTTATGTAAGGCGTCGCGGCATTACCAGCAGACGGTGCTTATGATTACGCACAATATGAGCCTGACTTCATCGGCGGACCGGGTATTTGAAGTTACGGACGGCGAGCTTGGCGAATTGGGAGGTGTGTTGGATTGAAGCATTATCTGGACTTGATACCGATATCAGCAAAGCAGCACAGAAAACAGAACCGAATGACCAGGCTCTGCATTGTGCTGGCCGTGTTTCTGGTTACCGTAATCTTTGGGATGGCTGATATGGAGATGCGTTCCCAGATGATCCAGGCGGTTCAGAGCGACGGAAGCTGGCACGCAGGATTTTTGATGAATGAAGAGCAGGGAGCATTGCTGAAAGAGCGTCCGGAGGTGGAACATGCAGCACGTTACGGAGTCCTGAATTACTATCTGAGAGACGGTTATCAGATTGCGGGAACGGAAACGGTGATCGCCGGGTTAGATCAGGAGCTTTTGGAGATGTTCCCGGCTGCAGAGATTGTGGAGGGAACTTTTCCGGAGAATGACGAAGAGGCGGTTCTTAATGAAAGTGCGAAGACGCGGCTTAAGGTGCAGGTGGGAGATTCTTTCGATATGACGACTCCCCAGGGAGAGACGAAGCGGTATGATATTACCGGGATTACGAAGGATACGGCTTTAGAGGCAGAGCATGACGCGTTTGGAGTGATTCTGAACACGGAAGGTTTTTCGGCGCTGCGCTCAGAAGAGACGGAAGCGGCTCAGGAAGTGATCTATTATGTCAAATTCAGGTCGTTTTGTAACATTCAGAAAGGAATTCGTGAGATTTGTGAGCAGTTTGGCCTGGGGCAGGGAGAGGTAAGGCAGAATGCGAAGGTTCTCATGCTGATGTTTCAAAGCGGCGACACTTATATGATGCGGTTTTATCTTGTGGCGGCGATTTTGGCTGCTTTGGTGGTGATCGCAGGGATCTTTATGATCACGGCAAGCATGAACAGCAACATCGCGCGCCGGACGGAGTTCTTTGGAATGATGCGGTGTCTTGGCGCTACCGGAAAACAGGTAACCCGTTTTGTTCGAAGGGAAGCTCTTAATTGGTGCAAATCGGCGGTTCCTGCAGGCGTGGCGGCAGGGATTCTCGTTGTATGGATATTGTGTTGGATGCTGCGGTTCTTAAGTCCGGGTCTTTTTGAAGGGCTTCCGGTATTTGGAATCAGCTTTCCGGGAATAGCGGCCGGAGTGTTCGTGGGATTCATTACTGTGCTTCTGGCGGCAAGATCTCCGGCAAAGCGTGCGGCGAAGGTGTCTCCGCTGACGGCTGTGTCCGGGAATGCAGGGACGGTGCAGACAGTGAAAAGGACGGCGAATACACGGCTCTTTAAGGTAGACACGGCGCTGGGAGTTCACCATGCCTCCGGAAGCAAGAAGAATTTCTTACTGATAACCGTCTCCTTCGCATTCAGCATTATCCTGTTCCTTGCGTTCAGTACGGCGATTGATTTTATGCATCATGCGCTTACGCCGCTTCGTCCGTCGGCGCCGGATATTTATATATATAAAGAAGATTATTCGAATCAGATTCCGTCAGGGCTTGATGAGGAGATCGAAGAATATCCGGGAGTGAAGCGTGCTTTTGGAAGAGGTTATGCAGAGCTTTCGATGCCGGCAGAGCAAAGCAGGCTGATTGCGGTTTCCTATAATGACCAGCAGTTTCGGTGGGCAAAGGATTCTCTGATTGAGGGGAATATTCAGGATGCGATGGATGGAAAGGGCATACTCTCTGTATTTCGGGAAGGGAGCACGCTGGCGCCAGGCAGCAGAATCACGGTATCGGCCGGAGGAAAAGATCAGGAAATATCCGTAACCGGAATACTGGGAGACGTTCCGTATAATTATGGAGCAGGCGGCGGTACGGAGGGAACAGCGGGAATGATTATCTGTTCGGAAGAAATGTTTCGTGAACTGACAGGGGAAGACGGTTATGCCGTTCTTGACGTACAGCTTGACCAGGATGCGTCGGACGCGCAGGTCAGGGAAATACGCAGGGCTATGGAACAGGCATGTGGAAGCGGCGCCGCATTCTCTGATAAACGGATCGGAAACAGAGAAGTAAAAGGAGCGGGTTATTCCATGTCGCTGTTTCTATATGGTTTCCTGGCGGTGATTGCTTTGATTGGATTTTTTAATATCATTAATAATATCGGCATGAGTGTGTCGGCGCGGATGAAAGAATACGGCGCGATGCGGGCGATCGGCATGAGCGTGCGGCAATTAGACCGGATGATAGTGGGCGAGGCGATGACCTATACGGTATTTGGAGTTGGCTTTGGATGCGTAATCGGACTGCCGCTTAACAGGGTTTTATTCCAATCCCTTGTGACTTCCAGATGGGGAGACGAATGGAGCATCCCGGCGGGGGAGCTCCTGGTCATTGTGGTTATTATGCTCGTCTCAGTGTGCCTGGCTGTCATAGGGCCGGCGAAGCAGATTAAGAGGATGTCGGTGGCAGATACTTTAAGCAGGGAATAACGCCGACACTTAGCAATACTCCATAATAGCCGTTACGGCATGTCTGGTATCGGTCAGCGGAAACAGCTCATATCCTACAAGCCCGGAGTATCCGCTTTCTTCCAGATGACGGAGAACTTTCTTATAGTTGATTTCACCGGTGCCTGGTTCATGGCGTCCCGGTGCGTCCGCTACGTGGATATGGCCGAACTGGTCTTTATAGTTGCTGATCGTATCACAGATACATCCCTCATTGATCTGCATATGATAAATGTCGTATAACAATTTTAACCGCGGGGAATGAATCAGGCGGCAGATTTCGGCGCCGGTCTGTGTGTATTTTAGAAAATTTCCGACATGGTCAGTGGTAATATTCAAGGCCTCCAGATTTATATTGATCTCTTCTTGTTCTGCTAATCGTGCGCAGGCAAGCAGCGTATCATACATGGAGCAGAGTTTTACAGTATCGGAAAGGCTATCAATGCCAAAAGCGTTACCATCCATTCCAACGCGTTGGGCGAAGGC
>CANODD010000187.1 GCA_947564705.1 uncultured Dorea sp.
AGGTAGAGAATATTTTTCGAGTAAATGGTATTACAACCAGCATATTACGATTACAGCAGGATCTAACATGTCTGATGAAGATATTGATAAGGCTGTTAAGGAAGCTGCAGCGTTCGAGGCTCAGGATAAGAAGCGTAAAGAAGGCATCGATGCTAAGAACGAAGCTGATTCATTGCTCTTCCAGACAGAGAAGGCACTTGGAGAAGTCGGAGACAAGATTGATGCGGCAGATAAATCTGCTGTAGAAGCAGACTGCAAGGCGCTGAAAGAGATTCTTGATAAAGTGAATATGGAAGACATCTCTGATGCACAGGTTGCAGAGATGAAGGCAGCTAAGGATAAATTAATGGAGAGTGCACAGAAAGTATTTACCAAGATGTATGAGCAGGCAGGAGCAGCGGCTCAGGGTGCAGATCCGAATATGGGAGCAGGTCCGAATCCAGGAGCAGGTCCGGCGCCAGAAGGTTTCCAGGGTGATGACGTAGTAGATGGAGATTATAAAGAAGTCTAGTCCGATACGGTAGACATTGTGAATTGATGGCGTAACGGCAGAGATAAGTATTCAGTTATGCGCAGATAGTTATGAGGAGATCAAAAGCAGGGAAACCTGCGAATGATTCCTCATAATTATCTGTATACGGCGTTTTAGAGCTGGAAAAAGCAGAACTGAATAGTAATAACCGATAGAGACTTCTTATGGAAGAAAGGGAGAAACTATGGCAGAATCAAAAAGAGATTATTATGAAGTGCTGGGCGTCAGCAAGGATGCTGACGACGCAACTTTAAAGAAGGCATACAGACAGGTTGCCAAGAAGTACCACCCTGATATGAATCCCGGAGATGCGGAAGCCGAGAAGAAATTCAAAGAAGCTTCGGAGGCATATGCGGTATTGAGCGATCCGGAGAAACGCCGTCAGTACGACCAGTTCGGGCATGCGGCGTTCGAAGGCGGAGCCGGCGGCGGAGGGTTCGGTGGTTTTGATTTCAGCGGCGCTGATTTCAGTGATATCTTCGGCGATATCTTCGGTGATCTCTTCGGCGGCGGCAGGAGAGGCAGGGCAAGCCAGGGGCCGATGAAGGGAATGAATATCCGCAAGAGTGTCAGGATCACATTTGAGGAAGCGATATTCGGATGTGAGAAAGAGCTGGATATGGTCCTGAAGGATCCGTGTACAAAATGCGGCGGAACCGGGGCAAAACCAGGGACGTCTCCGGAGACTTGTCCGAAATGCGGCGGTAAGGGACAGGTGGTATATACGCAGCAGTCCTTCTTCGGGATGGTGCAGAATGTCCAGACCTGTCCGGAATGTAACGGAACCGGTAAGGTTATCCGTGAGAAATGTTCGGATTGCGGCGGAACAGGCTATACATCCAATCGTAAGAAGATTGCGGTTACGATCCCGGCGGGAATCGACAACGGACAGAGCGTACGTATCCGTGAGAAAGGCGAGCCAGGTGTAAACGGAGGACCGAGAGGTGATCTTCTGGTGGAAGTTGTGGTATCCAGGCATCCGATTTTCCAGAGGCAGGATATGCATATCTTCTCTACGGTTCCGATTTCCTTCGCTCAGGCGGCTCTTGGGGCAGATGTCCGGGTTAAGACTGTGGACGGAGAAGTGATCTATACCGTGAAGCCGGGAACCAGGACAGATACGAAAGTACGTTTAAAAGGTAAGGGAGTTCCTTCTCTTCGGAATTCCAGCGTGCGGGGCGACCACTATGTGACGCTGGTGATTCAGACGCCGGAACACTTAAGTTCAGAGGCGAAAGAGGCGCTTCGGAGATTTGACGAGTTGTCGGGAAATACGCTGCAGTCGGCGGAAAGCACGGCAGGAAGCGAGACAAAGTCAGGAAAGAAGAAAAAAGGATTCATGGATAAATTGAAAGAAACCTTTGATGATTAAGTTCATCAAAGGTTTCTTTGATTTAGAGGTATTAGTATCTAAAGTCTGTTAGATGAATACTATAACAGTATACACAATCTGTCAAAATATATTAATTTTTGAGGAGGATAACAGATGGAAGGTCAGTTAATGTGGAAAGATGAATATAATATTGGTGTTGATATCATTGACAGAGAGCACAGAAGGCTTTTCAAAATCATCAATAAACTGTTCAGATTTACAGACGAAAAGAATAAGAGCCGGTGGGCATGCCAGGAAGGGATCAAGTTCTTCAAGGATCATGCAATGAAGCATTTTACAGAAGAAGAAGAATATATGGCTTCGATTAATTACGAAAGGCTGGGAGTACACATGCACATTCACAGTGAGTTCAGAGAAAGAACCCTTCCGGCGCTTGAAAAAGAGTTGGAGCAGACGGGTTACTGCGAGAACTCGGTGGAGCATTTCCTTGGAGTCTGCGCAGGATGGCTGGTCGGACATACGCTGATGGAGGATCGGGCGATCACAGGGAGAAGCAGAAGCCGGTGGATGGAGCTTTTGCCGGGTAAGGAACAGGAGGCTGTGAAAAGGGTGATCATTCGGCTGATGTATGACTTGTTTCATCTGGAGTCCTGTGTGATCGGCGACGCATACGGCGGAGAAAAATTTGGGAGAGGAATATACCACCGTCTGATCTATGGTACGGATCAGGAGGAGGAAAAATACGAGATTTTTCTGGTTTTTGAAGAAAGACTGTTGATTAATACGGTGGGTAAGACGATGGGGATTAAGACGAATAAGCTTAATACCCTGTTAATGAATGCGGCAAGATATATGGCACGCCAATTTGCGGAGCAGGTGAGAGATCATATGCCGAATATGAGCGGTTATGAGTTAATGGAAGAGAATCTCCTCACTTACGAGCAGTTTCAGGATGTGTTTGAGAACGAAAAATTGCAGGTCAGCCTGCTTTTTGATACGGGCGAGGGATACTTCTCGTACTGCGCGGCTGCAAAGCATTCTCCGAAGAAAGGGAATGCAGCTCCGATTCAGGTGAATAACGCGATGTCTGAGATTGGTAAATATCTTATGGAGAGGGAAAGTTATTTGAAGAAAGAAGGCCGACTGAAGCGGAAAGTGCTTGTGGTGGATGATTCGGCGACGGTGAGACAAGGGATCAGGAGGCTGCTGGCTGCAGATTATGATGTTACGCTTGCCCAGTCCGGTACGGCGGCAATCCGTTGTATCATTCTGGATAAGCCGGATCTGGTTCTTCTGGATTATGAGATGCCAGTCTGCGACGGACAGCAGGTATTTGAAATGATTCGCTCAGAGGACGCTTTATCGGATACTCCGGTAATCTTCCTGACGGGGAGGTCTGATCCGGAGACCGTCAAGAAATTGGTGGCGTTAAAGCCAGACGGATATCTGGTGAAGGATTTAAAACCGGCGCAGATCAAACAGAAAATAGATGAATACTTTAGGAAGAGGAGTTAAAAGGGGTATGGTTTCCTGCGGTTCGGCATGGAAAAGAAGCCAGATCAAAGTACTTATGATAAAAAGAGGGGAGAAGAAGTCATGATCTTGCAATTACTTGTCATAACGGGGGCGGTTTGGTATAATAAAATGTAAAATAATGGGGAAATTTAACAATTCTATGGTATATTGATGAAATGGGTACTGGATGAATACGGAAGAAGGCGAGATATTGGCATTGGGGAGTATGCTGTATGAAAGAATAACATAGACTTGGAGGTATGAGAATGGAGATACAGTTCGATAACCACGACGAGCGTATCAGATATTATGAACTGCTTTTGGAACGGGATTTGGAGAAGTCTTGGCATATCCCGCTTCCAGAGGGATATAGATATGCATTTTTTCAGTCGGGAGATAGGGATGAGTGGATCGATATCGAGATGTCTGCGAAGGAATTTACGACTTATAAACAAGGCTTGGAATCCTGGAACAGATACTACGGCGATAAGGAAGACGAGCTGATTAAGAGGATGGTTTTTATCGAAGATGCGAAGGGACGGAAGGTGGCGACGGCAACCGCTTTCTATGATATCGGCGGAATCGATCGGTCGGGCGACGGCTGGCTCCACTGGGTTGCGGTGCGTCGGGAGTACCAGGGGAGAGGACTTGCGAAGCCTCTGATTACACATGTGCTGGAGCTTATGCACAGTTTGGGCTATACGCATGCGAAGATTCCGACGCAGACGACGACATGGCTTGCGTGCAAGGTCTATCTTGATCTCGGGTTTCGTCCGATTCCGGGGAATGCTGTCCGTAACCGTGACGGCTGGAGGATCGTGAAGACGCTTACGAACCATGAGGCGCTGTCGGAGTTTGAACCTGTGACGGCAGAGGAGATAATAGGGGACTCCAAGAAATGGTATCCGGGAGGAAAGAGATGATTTATGAGTTAAGAAGGGCAGAAAAGGCAGCGGCGTTATTTGAAGGATGGCAGGAGACTTTGATCTGGTCTTGCCTGCAGGGAGTGATGGGACGAATCTATGCGGATGATCTGGAGAATCCGGCTTCGGCTCTGGCGCTGTTGGGAGATTTCTGTTTCTTTGCAGGAGAACCGAAGAAGGAGGTTGCTTTGTATAAGCCGGGGCAGAGACTGCATAAGTTTATGATCATGATTCCACAGAATAAAGAGTGGGAAGATCTGATAGAAGATTGTTACGGGAAGAGTGTAAGAAAAACGGTCCGTTATGCGATAAAGAAGGAACCGGATATCTTTGACAGGGAGAAACTTTGGGAGGTGGTAGGCGGGCTGCCTGACGGATATACCCTGAAAATGATAGATGAAAAACTGTTTTGGGAATGCAGAGAGATAGAATGGTGCAGGGATTGGGTGGCACAGTATGATGATTATGCCATGTTTCAAAAGTATGGTCTTGGGGTGATTATAGAAAAGGACGGTCAGCCGGTGTCCGGCGCGTCTTCCTATTCGGGATATGACGGAGGGATCGAGATTGAGATCGATACCAGGGAGGATTGCCGGAGGCGGGGATTCGCGTATATATGCGGTGCAAAGCTTATATTAGAATGTCTGAAGCGTGGCTGGTATCCCAGTTGGGATGCGCATAATAAAGGGTCTGTGGCGTTGGCAGAAAAGTTGGGATATCATTTTGACCATGAATATACGGTATATGAGACGTTATAAGGGGCCGTTGCAAAAATGGAAAGATTCTGCGATATATGGTTGTAAATACCATTGTAATTACACCATATACCGTGTGTATCTGTTATTTTGCAGCAGCCCCTATAATTTATGCCCGTGGCAACGAGCCAAGCGGGCATGTATATAAAAATGACTGATCTTAATTAACTGATCTTAAATTATAAGAAGATGTATTTCAAGATGAATAATACCGCCAATACATACATCAGCATACTGATCTTTTTCTCTTTGGCTTTTCCTGTAATGAGGTTCAACGCTACATAAGTAATGATGCCCATGGAAATACCTTCGGAGATGCTGTAGAAGAATGGCATCGCGATGATACAGACGTAACAGGGCAGAGCTTCGGATACGTCATGGAAATCAATATTCGTAACGTTTGTCAGCATATAGAAACCGACTACGATCAACGCCGGAGCCGTAGCAAAGGACGGAATGGCAAGGAAGATCGGTGAAAGGAACAGAGCCAGACCGAAGAGCACCGCCGTCGTTACGGAAGTAAGTCCGGTTCTTCCACCCTCTGTTACACCGGAGGCGCTTTCTACGAAGGTTGTGGTAGTCGTCGTTCCAAGCGCGGCGCCTGCGGTTGTGGCGATCGCGTCCGCCATGAGAGCGCCTTTAATCCTCGGGAGTTTTCCGTTTTCATCCAGCATATCGGCCTTAGAAGCGACGCCGATAAGAGTACCGATGGTGTCAAACATATCTACGAATAAGAAAGCGAAGATTACTACGATGAAGTTCAGGGAAAAGATG